>NZ_CBFHAZ010000032.1:0-56019 GCF_965653655.1 Pseudomonas onubensis
AGGAAAGTATTAATATCACGCATAAGAACGCCGGTTTGTTAGATGTGTTTGCTCGCACGAACATCATCAACCAAATCGGCGTTCTTGTTTCTGTGTTTCCCGGGATTCCGTGAAGAACCTTTTTTTTTTGCCTTAAAAAATCACGCCGGCTCCGGCGTCACCCGTTGCTGTGTCTTGCCCTGAGCCTGAGCCCAGTTCTCCGGCAAATTGATGTAGTCCACTAATTCCCGCAGGCGGCCCTGATCACGGCCATTGAAGTTGAACACCAAGCGGGTCAAATGGCTGAACCTGGGCTCATCGTGCTCTTCGCCTGTGTAAGCGAGCTGTTGAAACTCACCGCTCAGGCGCAGGCTGGCAAACTCTGTCTGCAAATGGGCCAAGGCCCGTTCACTGAGCCGATGGTTCATGCGCACCACAAACTCACGCTTCAACCACCGCGTGGAATGGAAGTTGGCATAGAACTGGTTGATCTCCGCCACCGCTTCTTCAGCGCTGTAGACCAGGCGGAGCAGCTTGAGGTCGGTGGGCAGGATATAGCGATTGGCCTCCAGTTGGTTGCGGATGAAGTCCAGCGCCCCTTGCCAGAAACCGCCACCGGGGGCATCCAGCAGCACCACCGGCACCAGCGGGCTCTTGCCGGTCTGGATCAGGGTCAGCACTTCCAGTGCTTCATCCAGCGTGCCGAAACCGCCTGGGCACAGCACCAGCGCATCGGCTTCCTTGACGAAAAACAGCTTGCGCGTAAAGAAGAAGTGGAAAGACAGCAGGTTGTCGGTGCCATCAATGGTCGGGTTGGCGTGCTGTTCAAATGGCAGGGTAATGTTGAAACCCAGGCTGTGCTGCAGGCCAGCGCCTTCGTGGGCGGCAGCCATGATGCCGCCGCCGCCGCCGGTGATCACCATCAGGTCCGATTGTGCCAGCAGTGCGCCGACTTCCCGAGCCAGGGCGTACAACGGGCTTTCAACCGGCGTGCGTGCCGAGCCGAACACGGTCACCTTGCGGCGGCCCTTGAACTGTTCCAGTACGCGGAAGGCGTTCTCCAGCTCGCGGATCGCCTGCAAGGTGATCTTGGCGTTCCAGCGGTTGCGGTCGTCCTGCGCCATGCGCAGCACGGTGAGGATCATGTCGCGATAAAGGGGGATATTCGGGCTGTTGGGAGCGACCAACTGGAGTTGTGCGTCGACCTGCTGCGTGAGGTCAGCGCCGTTTGCTTCAAAATGACGGAGCAGGCGGTCATTCGGTTCGTAAGGCATTCAACTTCTCCTTCTTCACAGAACCTGGGCCATCGGCGAGAAATTCGTCCGCGGCCACGACACTGCATGTGTCGCTGCACGCCCTGGGCGTTGCACGGTGTTCGCCAGGCGGCAAAACGGGCTCTGTATGTTCCTTGTGATTTGGAAACCTTTGCACTGCAAGTCGCAGGAGGGCAACCCTCTTTTGCCCTGAAAATGTTACAGAACGGCGTGAAAAACGCTGTAGATGGGCTGCCGGGATGGTTTGATCATGAGCCGAAAAACCCATGGCTGGCAACCGCTTATTGGTCACTCATCACGCAGTTTAGTCGTTGCCGGGCAAATGCAGCGGGGGAGGTGTGCGCCACTGGACAGCAGCGCACGATAGTCGAACGGCGGTTTACTTTTTCTTCTTGGCAGCCGCGGGTGCCGGGCAATCGGCTTCAACAAACTTGACCGAGGCTACCGGGCGGTTGGTCTTGTTCTCGGTGATTTCATAACGCATCACGGCGCCCTTGGCCATCAGCTCGCGGTAGCCTTTGTTCAGGCACACGCTTTGACCCAGCTGGAAATACACAGCCTTTTGGTTGGCGCGCATCTGTTCGGCACGATCAGGTTGCACACTGAGGTGATCGATCAGTTGCATACCTTCAACGGTGTAGGCCACTTCCAGGGTTTTGTCATCGATTTCCCGGGGCAGGTCCTTGTTGCTTTCGGCCGCGACGCTTTGCAGCTTCCTGTTCATTTGGGCCTCCAGCAGCGACGCCGCGTGGGCACCCATGGGCAGAACCAGCGCAAGGGCGACGGATGGGGCAACAAGACGCAGCATGGAACGCAGCATGAAACTCTCCTGATTCGGTTACTGGTGCATAGACCAGCCACTGCGCTGTGCGTTCAGTGGCGCGCAATTATAGGTGACCGCTTGCCACTACAGCCAGGCGTATCGCTGGTAAACTGCGGACACTTAGCCTTGTTCGAGTTTTTTCTGTGTCGATTGACCTCTGCTCGCGGTGCAGCCGATGAGCCACGCTGTCTCCCGTTTGCGTACCCAGCGCCTGGCGCGCGCCGTCCGGCCGTTTCTAAACCGCGGCTCACGGGCCGAACGTTGCCCCGGTTGCCGGGTGATTCCCGAGTACTGTCTGTGCGCCTGGCGCCCGACAGTGCAGGCCCGCTCCGCCATGTGCCTGTTGATGCATGACGTGGAACCGATGAAGCCCAGCAACACCGGCTGGCTGATCGCCGATGTCATCGACGACACCACCGCGTTCGCCTGGTCGCGCACAGAAGTGGACCCCGAGTTGCTGACCCTGTTGGCCGACCCGCAATGGCAGCCTTGTATCGTGTTTCCGGGCGAGTTCGTTGCGCCTGAGCGGGTGTGCAGCGAGGTCAAGGTGCAAGACGGCAAGCGCCCGTTGTTCATCTTGCTGGACGGCACCTGGAGCGAAGCGCGCAAGATGTTCCGCAAAAGCCCTTACCTGGAGCATTTGCCGGTGTTGAGCCTGGCGCCCGAACAGCTGTCGCGCTACAAGCTGCGCCGGTCTAAACGTGATGATCATTTCTGTACCGCCGAGGTCGCTGCGCTGTGCCTGGAACTGGCTGGCGACCCAGCCGCCAGCGAGGTGCTGGACGCCTACCTCGATGTATTCAGCACGCATTACCTGGCGGCTAAATTCCAATTGCCGGTGGACCCTGCGGACAGCGTGCATACGCGGCTTGCGCCCCATATCCCGACGGTATAACCAGACGACGTTTGCATGATGGCACCGTAAACACGCAACCCGCTAAAATGCCCACGGGCGTAGTGCTTGACCCCCCAGACTGCGCTGGGCATGCTGGGCGCCGATCAGGGCTCCCCTAAAAACAGGATCATTTAATCAATGGCCACATACGAAATCCTGATAGCCGATGACCATCCGCTGTTTCGCAGTGCGCTGCATCAGGCCGTCACCCTGGGCCTTGGCCCTGACGTGAACCTGGTGGAAGTCGCCAGCATTGCCGAACTGGAAGCCCGCCTTAACGAAAAGTCCGACTGGGACCTGGTGCTGCTCGACCTGAACATGCCCGGTGCCTATGGTTTCTCGGGGCTGGTGCTGTTGCGCGGGCAATACCCGCAGATCCCGGTGGTGATGGTTTCGGCCCAGGAAGACGCCGATGTCGTGGTGCGCTCCAAGGAGTTCGGCGCCAGCGGCTTCATTCCCAAGTCCAGCGCCATGGAAGACATCCAGAACGCCGTGCGCAAGGTGCTCGATGGTGATGTGTCCTGGCCGCCGCAAGCGTTTGAAGAAATCAACGTGTCCGACGAAGCCAAGGCTGCCCGTGATGGCCTTGCTAGCTTGACGCCGCAGCAGTTCCGGGTGCTGACCATGGTCTGCGAAGGCCTGCTGAACAAGCAGATTGCGTATGAGCTGAGTGTGTCGGAAGCGACCATCAAAGCGCATGTGACAGCGATATTCCGCAAGCTCGGCGTGCGCACACGCACCCAGGCGGCGCTGCTCTTGCAACAACTTGAGTCAATTTCGCAGCATTAAGCTGTACCCGATTCACGCTTTTTTGACTTTGCGTGATCTAGTTTCCCCACTTCTTTGGTTCAGTTGCCTACATCTATGTCGCCTTTCAAGGGTCAAACCGGTATCAAACGTATCTTCAACGCAGGGGGCTATTCCCTGGATGGCCTGCGCGCAGCTTTCACCGGCGAGGCGGCATTCCGTCAGTTGGTGTTGCTGAACGTGATCCTGATCCCGCTGAGTTTCTTCCTGCACGTCAGTCGGGTCGAGCGCGCCTTGCTCATTGCGGTCTGCCTGCTGGCCTTGATCGTTGAGTTGCTCAACTCGGCGGTGGAAGCGGCTATCGACCGGATTTCCCTCGACCGTCACCCGCTGTCGAAAAACGCCAAGGACATGGGCAGCGCCGCGCAATTTGTAGCGCTGACCATGATTACCCTGGTGTGGGCCGTAATCCTGATCTAAGCCTCAGGCAATGTTCGGCAGCACGATCTCGTCGCTGCGCTGAACCCCGGCGGTGAAGGCGCGGCACAGTTCCAGGAACTCGCGCATCGCCGAGGTCTGGTACTTCTGTTTATGCCAGATGAAGTAGAACTGCCGGGCCAGGTCCAGGTCCGGGGTTTCCACCGGCACCAAGCTGCCGCGACGGAACGCATCGCGCAGCGCCAGCCGGGAAATACAGCCAATCCCCAACCCTGACTCCACTGCGCGCTTGATCGCTTCGGTGTGTTCGAGCTCCAGGCGGATGTTCAGCGCGCTGCGGTGATGGCGCATGGCCTGGTCAAAGGTCAGGCGCGTACCAGAGCCCTGTTCGCGCAGGATCCATGCTTCGTGGGTCAGCTCTTCCATAGTCGCCACACCGCGCTTGGCCAAGTGATGCTGCGGCGCACAGAACACCACCAGCTCATCCTCGACCCAGGTTTGTACCTCGATGTCCGGGTGGCTGCAGTCGCCTTCGATTAGACCCAGGTCAATTTCGTAATGCGCCACTTGGTGCACGATATTGGCAGTATTCTGCACATGCAGCTTCACCTGGCTCTCGGGGTGCTGCTGCATGAAGCTGCCGATCAGCAGGGTGGCCAGGTAATTGCCGATAGTCAGGGTAGCGCCGACCGCCAGGGAGCCGAAGCCGGACTTGCCGTTGAGTAGGTCTTCGATCTCCTTGGCCTGGTCCAGCAGGGCCACGGCCTGGGGCAATAGCTGATGGCCGAGTGCGTTGAGGCTCAGGCGTTTGCCCGCGCGGTCGAATAATTGGCAGCTGGATTGACGCTCCAGCTCGGTGATTGAGGTGCTGGCGGCGGATTGAGATAAGGCCAGAAGGCCAGCAGCGCGTGAGACGCTTTCCTGCTGGGCGACGGCGACGAAGACTTGCAGTTGACGTAGAGTAAATCGCATATCGATATAACCGATAACCCTTATCTTAATAATCCAGTTAACAGATATTGTCGCCGCCATTAGAATGCTGTGCAATTGCGCATCTCATCTTTGGCGCAGACCCATTTCCAGGAGTTCCCCGTACATGAGCAACATGAACCACGAACGTGTCCTCAGTGTTCATCACTGGAACGACACGCTGTTCAGCTTCAAGTGCACCCGCGATCCGGGCCTGCGCTTCGAGAACGGTCAGTTCGTGATGATCGGCCTGCAACAGCCCAATGGCCGCCCACTCATGCGCGCGTACTCCATTGCCAGCCCGAACTGGGAAGAGCATCTTGAGTTCTTCAGCATCAAGGTGCCCGATGGCCCGCTGACTTCCCAATTGCAGCACTTGAAGGAAGGCGACGAGATCATCATCAGCAAAAAACCGACAGGCACCCTGGTGCTTGACGATTTGAAGCCGGGCAAACATCTGTACCTGCTCAGCACCGGTACTGGCCTTGCTCCATTCATGAGCGTGATCCAGGACCCGGAAACCTACGAGCGCTTCGAAAAAGTGATCCTGTGCCACGGCGTGCGTTACGTCAACGAAGTCGCTTACCGCGAATTCATCACCGAGCACCTGCCGCAGAATGAATTCTTCGGCGAGGCGCTGCGTGACAAGTTGATCTACTACCCGACCGTGACCCGCGAGCCGTTCGAAAACGAAGGCCGCCTGACCGACCTGATGCGCAGCGGCAAGCTGTTCAGCGACATCGGCCTGCCGCCGATCAACCCCGAGGACGACCGCGCCATGCTGTGCGGCAGCCCGAGCATGTTGGACGAGACCAGCGAAGTGCTGAACAGCTTCGGCCTTAAAGTTTCGCCACGTATGCGTGAGCCGGGTGATTACTTGATCGAGCGCGCGTTCGTCGAGAAGTAAATGGGTCAAGTCGTGCGCTGACCGAGCAACAAAGATGGTCTAAATGTGGGAGCGGGCTTGCTCGCGAAAGCGGTTTGTCGGTCAACAGAGATGTTGAATGTGCAACCGCCTTCGCGAGCAAGCCCGCTCCCACATTTGGTTTGCGATTTATCCTGCTGGCACCACTTCAAGCACACAAATCAGGCCCGCCTCTGGATAGTGCCAACGCACATCCACATCCCAGAACTGCGCGCCGTATTCACGCTCAGGCCCTGGCGTCTGATACGCCGGCCGTGGGTCCTGGGCCAAACACTGCTCAATCAGCGCCACCAGCGGCTCGTCAAGGCGCTGCGCATGGCCTTGCGCTTGCAACAGGGCGGCCTTCAGCCACTGCACGGGAATCAGCCGCGGCGCGCTGCTGGCAATATCATTGGTGGCGGTGTCAATGATGTCCGCATACGGCACGTACGGCTTGATATCCAGCACCGGCGTGCCGTCGAGCAAATCGATCCCGGAAATCCACAGGCGGCCTGGCTCGACCTTATCCAGCTTCACCACCGACTGGCCAATGCCGTTGGGGCGGTGCGTTGCGCGGGTGGCGAACACGCCCATCGACGTGTTGCCGCCCAGGCGTGGCGGCCGCACCTTGAGGCGCGGCTTGTCTTCCAGGGCCTGGTGGAACAGGAACAGCAGCCACACATGGCTGACTTGCTCCAGGCCCTGCACCGCCTCGCCCTGGTCGAACGGTGCCACCAGCTCCAGCACGCCGCGGGCGGCCGGGGCCAGCTGCGGCTGGCGCGGGATGGCAAACTTCTCCTTGAAGCAGGAGCGCACGAAGCCGACGGGCGAGACCGAGTAGCTCATGGCTTACGCACGAACCCGCAGGGTCAGGCCCTTGAGGAAGTTGCGCAGCAACTGGTCGCCACAGGTGCGGTAGTTGGTGTGGCCGAACTTGCGGAACAGCGCGCTCAGCTCAGGCTTGGACACCGGGAACTCAGCGGCCTTGAGGATGGCGTGCATGTCGTCTTCCTTGAGTTCGAAGGCCACGCGCAGCTTCTTGAGGATGATGTTGTTGGTTACCGGGGTTTCGATCGGCTGCGGCGGACGGCTTTCGTCCTTGCCACGCTTGAAGATCACCAGGCCATCGAGGAAGTGCGCCATGACGTCGTCCGGGCAGAACACAAAACCCTCTTCCTCGTCTTTCTTGAGGTAGGTCAGCAGGTCTTCCTTGGTGACGTCCATGCCGCCGAGCTTGATGATCTCGACCATCTTGTTGTCGCTGATGTCGAGCATGTAGCGCACGCTGCGCAATACGTCGTTGTGAATCATGGTGGGCAATCCTGGTATTCAACTGAGGGCACCGCGCAGAGTCGCCGGTGCCGAGAAAAGGGGAGCGGCTTAGAACTTCTCTTTGCCGGACAGGTAACGCCATTGGCCGACCGGCACCTTGCCGATGGACACGCCGCCGATGCGGATGCGGCGAATGGCGATGACTTTGAGGCCAACCGCTTCGCAAAACAGGGCGATCACGCCCGGTTGCGGGTTTTTCAGTGCAAACCGCAGGCGGTTTTCGTTCTGCCAGCTGGCTTTGACGGCCGGCAGTTCTTTGCCTTTGTAGGTCAGGCCGTGGTTCAGGCGGTTCAGGCCGTGGGCAACCATGTCGCCTTCAACCTCGACCACGTATTCCTGCTCGATCTTGGCGGCATCGGCGGTCAACTTGCGCAGAATCTTCCAGTCCTGGGTGAACACCAGCAGGCCGCTGGCCTTGGCCTGCAGGTCGGCGCTGGCGGTCAGGCGCAGGAAGTGACCCTTGAGCGGGCGTTTGCTGAAACGGTGCTCTTCGGACAGCGTCTCGGCGCTGATCGAGGCCATCGCCGTTTCCACATCCACACCCACTGGGGCGTGCAGCAGGATGGTCACCGGTTCCGGCACCGTGGCTTTAGCCTCTGGGTCCAGCTCGACCTTCTGGGTGGTGACCTTGAATTGCGGTTCGTCGATCACTTCACCGTCCACCGAGACCCAGCCGCCTTCGATAAACAGCTCAGCCTCCCGACGGGAGCAACCGACCAGTTCGATAAGGCGTTTGGAAAGGCGTATGGGGTCAGTCATGACAAGGGCCGTAGCAAAAGGGGGCGGCTATTGTACCTGTGTGGCGCCGGTTAATCCCGGACCCATTTCAGCGTAGTGGCTTTATTGGTTGGTACACGGTTCAGAATGTGGGAGCGGGCTTGCTCGCGAATACGGTGGGTCAGCTAGCACATCTTTGACTGATACACCGCATTCGCGAGCAAGCCCGCTCCCACATTGGCGCTGTGTTTCGTCAGCCACTGCGCCGTTGCTGTTGGCGTAAGCGCATATGCAGCAGCGGGTACGGCTGGCCCAAGCCATCATGCTCCGCCCGTCCGACCACCTCGAAGCCCTGCTTGAAGTAGAACCCCAGGGCCTGCGGGTTCTGCTCATTGACGTCCAGCGCATCGGCATTCAGGTGCTCGATCGCGTATCGCAGCAATTGCCGCCCCAAGCCCTGGCCACGGTACTGCGGGTCGATAAACAGCATCTCGACCTTGCCCGCTGCCACCCCGGCAAACCCGGTGATGCGCTGGCGCGCGTCCTTGGTGCAGATCAGCATCACCGCGTCCAGGTAGCGCGTCAGCACCAGTTCCTTGAGCAATACGATGTAGCTGTCCGGCAGGAAATCGTGGGTCGCTCGCACGGAGTCTTCCCAGATTTGCGCCAATTGCGCGTAGTCGCTGGTTTTAGGTGTGTGGATAACCGAATGCTGACGCATGCCCGCTGCCCCTTGCCGATGATCGGCGCCGATGGGCAAACGATAGACCTAAAAAAGCCCCGCATCTTGTTCAGACACGAGGCTTTTTCAATTTTTACACAGATCGTTCCCACGCTCTGCGTGGGAATGCCCCGCTGGACGCTCTGCGTCCGCTTTTGGGAACGATCGGAGTCTTATCAGTCGCGCTTTTCAGCCCACAAGTCGTACTCGTCGGCATCCGTCACGGTGCACCAGACCTTGTCACCCGGCTTCAAGCCGCTGGCATCGTCGATAAACACGTTACCGTCGATTTCCGGCGCGTCGAAGAAGCAACGGCCCACTGCGCCTTGCTCGTCGACTTCGTCGATCAGCACTTCGATTTCCCTGCCGATGCGCAGTTGCAGGCGCGCCGAGCTGATGGCCTGCTGGTGCGCCATGAAACGCTCCCAACGCTCCTGCTTGACGTCGTCCGGCACAATGGCCGCATCCAGCAGGTTGGCCGGCGCGCCTTCCACCGGCGAGTACTGGAAGCAACCAACGCGGTCCAGCTGCGCTTCGGTCAGCCAGTCCAGCAGGTATTGGAAGTCTTCTTCGGTTTCGCCAGGGAAGCCAACGATAAAGGTCGAACGGATGATCAGCTCCGGGCAGATCTCGCGCCAGTTCTTGATGCGCGCCAGGGTCTTGTCTTCAAAGGCCGGGCGTTTCATGGCCTTGAGCACTTTCGGGCTGGCGTGCTGGAACGGGATGTCCAGGTACGGCAGGATCTTGCCGGCGGCCATCAACGGGATCAGCTCGTCGACGTGCGGGTACGGGTAAACGTAGTGCAGGCGCACCCACACGCCAAGGCTGCTCAAGGCTTCGCACAGTTCGGTCATGCGGGTTTTCACCGGTGCGCCGTTCCAGAAACCGGTGCGGTATTTCACGTCCACGCCATAGGCGCTGGTGTCCTGGGAGATCACCAACAGCTCTTTAACGCCGGATTTGACCAGGCGCTGGGCTTCGTCCAGCACGTCACCCACCGGGCGGCTGACCAGCTTGCCGCGCATCGACGGGATGATGCAGAAGCTGCAGCTGTGGTTGCAGCCTTCGGAAATCTTCAGGTAGGCATAGTGGCGCGGCGTCAGCTTGATGCCTTGCGGCGGCACCAGGTCGATCAGCGGGTTGTGGTCCTGGCGCGGCGGCACCACCTGGTGCACGGCATTGACCACCTGCTCGTACTGCTGCGGGCCGGTCACGGCCAGCACGCTTGGGTGCACGTTGCGGATATTGCCTTCTTCCACGCCCATGCAGCCGGTGACGATGACCTTGCCGTTTTCCTTGATGGCTTCGCCGATCACTTCCAGAGACTCAGCCTTGGCCGAGTCGATGAAGCCGCAGGTATTGACCACCACCACGTCGGCGTCCTGGTAGGTGGACACAACGTCATAGCCTTCCATACGCAGTTGCGTAAGGATGCGCTCGGAGTCGACCAGAGCCTTCGGGCAACCCAGGGATACAAAGCCGACCTTGGGGTTGGCTTTTGCGATGGTGGTGGACATGTCTAACCTCGGTATTGAATGACGCCGCCAGTCGGGCACGACACGGCGGTAGACGGGCGCTTGGTGCGCCTCTGATCAAAAAGTGCGCAATTCTATCGACGGGCAGCGCGCTTGACCAGCTTTATACGGGGAAATGCGACGAGTGCTGCGCTATGCTTCGCGCCGTTGCGCACGGGTGAAACCCCGGGGTCAATAAAACGTCTGTTACGAGAAGTAAAACAGCGCATGCTAGGGTCAGCTTAGGCGCGTTGTTTATAAAAGACCTCAGGTCAAAGGGCAGGAGTGGTTGATGGGTCAGGCAAATAGTCAGGCGGCAGGTGCCGAGCATTCCAATGCAAAGCCGATTGGCATGCTGGTGGCGGCGGTCGGGGTGGTTTACGGCGATATCGGTACCAGCCCGCTCTATACCCTTAAAGAAGTGTTTACCGGTGGTTACGGTGTGCAGGTCAACCATGATGGCGTGCTGGGTATCCTGGCGCTGATCTTCTGGTCGCTGATCTGGGTTGTATCGATCAAATACATGCTGTTCGTGCTGCGCGCCGACAACCAGGGCGAGGGCGGCATCATGGCGCTGACGGCACTGGCACGGCGGGCGGCAGGCACGCGCAAGCGCCTGCGCAGTTTTTTGGTGGTGTGCGGCCTGTGCGGTGCGGCGCTGTTCTACGGCGACAGCATGATCACCCCGGCGATTTCGGTGTTGTCGGCCATTGAAGGTCTGGAATTGGCGTTCGATGGCCTCGACAAATGGGTCGTGCCGATTGCACTGGTGGTGCTGGTGGCGCTGTTCCTGATCCAGAAACACGGCACCGACCGCATCGGCAAGCTGTTCGGGCCGGTGATGGTCACCTGGTTCCTGGTGCTGGGTGGCCTCGGGATCTATGGCATCACCTTGCACCCTGAAGTGCTCAGCGCGATGAACCCGATGTGGGCCGTGCGGTTCTTTGAGGCCCACCCAGGCATTGGTGTGGCGATCCTTGGCGCCGTTGTTCTGGCACTGACCGGTGCCGAGGCGCTGTACGCCGACATGGGCCACTTCGGGCGCAAACCCATTGCCCGCGCCTGGTTCATCCTGGTGTTGCCGGCACTGGTGCTCAACTATTTCGGCCAGGGCGCCATGCTGCTTGGCGACCCGGAAGCCGCTCGCAACCCGTTCTACCTGCTGGCGCCGAGTTGGGCGTTGATCCCGCTGGTGGTGTTGTCCACCCTGGCCACGGTGATTGCCTCCCAGGCGGTGATTTCCGGCGCGTTCTCGTTGACGCGCCAGGCGATCCAGCTGGGTTACATCCCACGCATGCATATCCAGCACACCTCCAGCGCCGAGCAGGGCCAGATCTACATCGGCGCGGTGAACTGGTCGTTGATGGTCGGCGTGATCCTGCTGGTGATTGGCTTCGAGTCCTCCAACGCACTGGCCTCGGCCTATGGTGTGGCGGTGACCGGCACCATGCTGATGACCACCATCCTGGTGTCGGCGGTGATGCTGCTGCTGTGGAAGTGGCCACCGATCCTGGCGGTGCCGGTGCTGGTCTGCTGCCTGTTGGTGGACGGCCTGTATTTTGCCGCCAACGTGCCGAAGATCATCCAGGGCGGCGCCTTCCCGGTGCTCGCGGGGATTGTGCTGTTCGTGCTGATGACCACCTGGAAGCGCGGCAAACAGCTGCTGGTCGAGCGCCTCGACGAAGGCGGCCTGCCGTTGCCGATCTTTATCAGCAGCATCCGCGTGCAGCCGCCCCACCGCGTGCAGGGCACGGCGGTGTTCCTCACCGCGCGGCCGGACGCCGTGCCCCACGCGCTGTTGCACAACCTGCTGCATAACCAGGTGTTGCACGAGCAGGTGGTGCTGTTGACGGTGGTCTACGAGGACATTCCCCGCGTGCCGGTCACGCGGCGTTTCGAGGTCGATGCCTACGGCGAAGGCTTCTTCCGGGTCATCCTGCATTTCGGGTTTGCGGATGAACCGGACGTGCCCGAAGCCCTGAAGCTGTGCCATCTGGACGAGCTGGACTTCAGCCCGATGCGCACTACCTACTTCCTCAGCCGCGAAACCGTGATCGCCTCGCGAATCAAAGGCATGGCGCGCTGGCGCGAAGCGCTGTTTGCGTTCATGTTGAAAAACGCCAACGGCAACCTGCGTTTCTTCAAACTCCCGGTAAACCGGGTGATCGAGCTGGGCACCCAGGTCGAGATGTAATCTCTTGCAACACGGGAGCCGGCACTCGGCTCCCGCTTTCCTTTCTGAACCCTGTGCAATCCAGCGTTGTCGACTAGGCTCTAAGCACTGTTTGAATAGTGCCCACAGAACCCAGAAGAGGTGCGCCATGAGTCAGCTGCTCGAACCCTACACCCTCCGTCAATTGACCCTCCTCAACCGCATCGCCGTCTCGCCGATGTGCCAATACTCGTCCGACGATGGCCTGGCCAATGACTGGCACCTCGTGCACCTGGGCAGCCGCGCCGTCGGTGGCGCCGGGCTGATTTTTACCGAAGCCACCGCCGTCACCGCCGATGGCCGCATCACCGCCCAGGACCTGGGCCTGTGGAACGACGCACAGATCGAACCGCTGCAACGCATCACCCGCTTTATTGCCGCCCAAGGCGCGGTGGCGGGCATCCAGCTGGCGCACGCCGGGCGTAAGGCCAGCACCCACCGGCCGTGGATCGGCAAGCACGGCAGCGTTAAGCCGGAGGAGGGCGGCTGGGTGCCGGTGGGCCCCTCGCCGATTGCCTTTGACCCGAACCACACGCAACCCAAGCCACTTGATGAAGGCCAGATCCAGCAGGTGATTGCCGACTTTGTCGCCGCCGCCAAACGTGCGCTGACCGCCGGTTTCGAAGTGGTGGAGATTCACGCCGCCCACGGTTACCTGTTGCATCAATTCCTCTCGCCGATCAGCAACCAGCGTCAGGACCACTACGGCGGCTCGTTTGAAAACCGTATCCGCCTGGTGCTCGAAGTCACCAAGGCGGTGCGCGCCGTCTGGCCCCAGGAGCTGCCGCTGTTTGTGCGGGTGTCGGCCACCGATTGGGTGGAAGACGGCTGGAACCCCGATGAAACCGTGGAGCTGGCGCGCCGCCTCAAAGACCTGGGCGTGGACCTGATCGATGTGTCCTCCGGTGGCACTGCCGCGAACGCCGAGATTCCCACCGGCCCCGGCTACCAGACGCGGTTTGCCGAGCGCGTGCGCAAAGAATCGGGTATCGCCACCGGCACGGTGGGCATGATCACTGAACCGGCCCAGGCCGAACATATCCTGCGCACCTGCCAGGCCGACATCATCTTCCTTGCCCGTGAGCTGTTGCGTGACCCTTACTGGCCGCTGCACGCCGACGATGACCTGGGTGGGCGCAAAGCCATCTGGCCCGCGCAGTACCAGCGGGCGACTCACCGTGATCAGCCGATTCATGAGTCTGACCTGAGGGATTGAACCCGCGCCTGCCTGCAATAAACCCACCCGACTCGGTGGGTTTTTTGTCGCCCGCGTTTAACCCAAGCCTGATCCGCAGCTGTATGCGCAAGCGCCTCACGGTATCCATCTCTACCGGCCGTTGCGTGTGAAAGGGTTGTAGGTATTTGTTACCGAAGTATTTTTTTAAGTGAATACTCTAAAAAAATCCCACACGTGTCGAGATTGTTTCTACGCTTAGGGTAAGTGTGATTTCTGGCCCAGGGAGTCAGGCTGTTTGTCCTCGAAGCCATTGCGCTTCGCGAGCGTTGGGAATGGGCACCAGGAGTATTTGACTGATATCAGGAGTAACGGTCCATGACCAAATCCTATGGCGTAGCGGGTGCGGTGGCGTCTTTTTGGAGTCGCCGGATGTCCTTGCACGGGCGAAGGTTGAGTTCGGATGAGGTGGAATTGCTGGCGCAGTATCGCGCCCTGACCGAAAACGATCAGGTGGCGATGCGCTATTTGATCGGCGCAATGAAGAGCGTGTCGCGGTTTTAACGGCATAAGCTCGTTCCCACGCTCTGCGTGGGAATGCAGCCCAGGACGCTCCGCGTCCTGTTATCACCACGGGATGCGCTCCCACGCAGGAGCGTGGGAGCCATCTATTGGCGCGTATCAGCTGTACTTGCGCTGGTCCGGTGCCGGCGGGAAGTACTGATACAGCCAGGTCTCACTCAAGGTGCGGTCCTGGGTGCGGATAAACAGCCGCAGTTCAACCGGCTCCACACTGTCGCTGGTCGGGTACCAATCAAACAGAATGCGATAGCCCTTGATGTTGTCCAGCACCAGCACACTGAAGTCTTTGACTTCACCGTGGGAGCAGGTCACTACCGGCTCGATTCCGGTGCCGGCTGGCAGGCGATCCAGGCCACCGCCCTTGAAATCCACGGCAAAGCGGCGCGCCCACACTTCGGGGTAATGCTCGCCCGGTGCCCAGCCTTCGGTAAAACCGCCCATGCCGGAACGGGTTGCATCCACTTGCGCCAGCGGCGTACTCACTGGCGGCAGCGCGCTCCAGTACAGCTTGTAGCCATAGTTGAGTGATTCACCGGCGGCCACAGGCTTTTTCGGGGTCCAGAAGGCCACGATGTTGTCCAGGGTTTCGCCGGTGGTGGGGATTTCCAGCAGGTCGATCGAGCCTTCGCCCCAGGCGGTGGTCGGTTCCACCCACAGGCTTGGGCGCTTGCTGTACCAGTCCACAGTGTCCTGGTAGCTGGCGAACTCATGGTCGGTCTGTACCAGGCCAAACCCTTTCGGGTCGGTGTCGGCGAAGGCGTTGAATTGCAGCTTGGCCGGGTTGTTCAGCGGGCGGCAGATCCACTCGCCGTTGCCACGCCACATGGCCAGGCGGTCCGAGTCGTGGATTTGCGGGTGGATGGTGTCGCACATCCGGCGTTCATGGGTGCCGCAGCTGAACATGCTGGTCATGGGCGCGATACCCAGTTGCTCGATGGCGGTGCGCGCATTGATGTGCGCGTCGATGGCCATGACCACCTGACTGGCCTGGCAATCGATGTCAAAGCGATAGGCGCCGGTGGCGCTCGGCGAGTCGAGCAGGGCGTAGACCACAAAACGCGTGGCGTCCTTGCTTGGGGTTTCGAACCAGAACTGCGTGAAGTCGGGGAATTCTTCGCGTTTTTTCGCGTAGGTATCAATCGCCAGGCCGCGTGCGGAGAGGCCGTACTGGCCGGTTGCATCTACCGCACGAAAGTAGCTGGCGCCGAGAAACGACAGCACGTCATGGCGGTCCAGTTCCGGCGCCTTGAACAGCTTGAAGCCGGAGAAGCCCAGGTCGCCGGTCAGCTGTTTAGTGTCCACCGTGGTCTTGGCATAGTTGAACAGCGAGGGGCGGAAATGCACCTCGCGGGCTTCGCGGGTCTTGGGATCGACGCTGTGCATGCGTACTGGCGTCTTGAAACCCATGCCGACGTGGAAGAATTGCACGTCGAGTTGGCCGTTCAACTCCTTCCACAGCGAATGGTTGCCGTCGTAGCCGATGGCATTGAAGTTCTGCGGGGTCATGGTCGCCAGGGTCGGCGGCAGTACCTGCTTAGTGTCTTTGTATGCGGTGGCGGCGAGCTGCTTGGCCTGGGCCTTGAGCGTTTCGAAGTCGAACGCCACGGCCTTGCCATCGGCGGCACGGTTCCCGGCCCAGGCCTGCGCGGCCAACAGGCCACTGGCCGACAAACCGGTGTAAGCCGCAATGGCCATGGACGCTTTGAGCAAATTCCTGCGGTGCATAGAGACAACCTGTCGTGAGCAAATCCCGCGCCGTTCCTGGCACGTAACGGATAAGAAATAACGGTTCGGACATGCCTTCGACCAAACGCAACGGACAATAAACAGACGCCGGATAGCTTAAGCGGTTCGATGCAGAAGGAAAATTGATTGATGGCGGGGTGATGGCGTTGCATATGAAACAAGACGTTTCAAATACGCACTGCTGGCGTTACATCTGGAAGCACTCTAGATCGTGGCTTTTTGGCACTTAGTTTTACGCTGGGAGCCTATTGGTCCTACGAACCCAAGTGTCTGGAGGCTACGCATGAATACCCGTGGATTGCTCGATCAGTTGCTCAAATCCAGCCAGGACATGTTGCAAAACAAAGCTGGCGGGCAACGCAAATCGGACGACAAAAGCGCCCTCGGCGGCTTGCTTGGCGGCGGTGGGCTTGGCAGTTTGCTCGGCGGTGCGGGCGGCGGTGCCCTGGCGGCGGGTGCGATGGGGCTGTTGCTGGGGAATAAAAAGGCGCGCAAATTCGGCGGCAAGGCGCTCACCTATGGCGGGCTGGCAGCCCTCGGTGTGATTGCCTACAAAGCGTACGGCAATTGGCAGGCGCAACAGGCCGGCGCCCCCCAAGGCGAGCCGCAAACCATCGACCGTCTGCCACCGGCTCAGGTCGAGCTACACAGCCAGGGCATTCTCAAGGCGCTGGTCGCCGCCGCTAAAGCCGACGGGCATGTAGACGAACGCGAGCGGGCTTTGATTGAGGGCGAATTCACCAAGCTCGATAACGACCGCGAACTGCAAAGCTGGCTGCACGCCGAGCTGAACAAGCCCTTGGACCCGGCTGATGTGGCGCGCGCAGCGAGCACGCCGGAAATGGCCGCCGAGATGTACATCGCCAGCGTAATGCTGGTGGACGAGGAAAACTTCATGGAAAAAGCCTACCTCGACGAGCTGGCGCGCCAACTCAAACTGGAGCCTGGCCTAAAGGCCGAGCTGGAAAAACAGGTGCGCCAAGCCACGCTCTGACCGCGTTCCCTGCCATACAACACCCCGGTCGCAGTAGCGGTTCGGGGTGTTTTTGCGTTCTGTGAGCGCTACATCAAAACCTGTTGATAAATGCGGGCATCCGCTCAGCTATACTCCTCGGCATTTGATCGGCCCTTCGAGGAATTACTGTGAAGAACTGGACCTTGCGCCAACGGATTTTGGCGAGCTTTGCGGTAATTATCGCGATCATGCTGTTGATGGTCGTGGTCTCGTATTCGCGCCTGCTGAAGATTGAGGTCAGCGAAAACTCGGTCCGGGATGACGCCGTGCCTGGGGTGTTTTTCAGTTCGATGATCCGCAGCGCCTGGGTCGACAGTTACCTGCAAACCCAGGAGTTGGTCGGCGCCCACCGAAATCAGGGCATCTCAGAAGCCGACAAACAGGACTACAAGTCGTTTGAGGCGCGCCTGGAACAACACATGGCCAGTTACGCGAGCACGATCAATATCGATCAGGATCGCACTGAGTTCGATGCCTTCGAAAAACTCCACCAGACCTACAACAAGAATCTTGCCCTGGTGCTGGACGCCCATCAGGCTGGCAACGCCGTCGAGGCGCAAAAGCTCTTCGACGAACAGCTCACGCCCGCCTGGACCGCAGGCCGCATGAAGCTCAATGACATTATCAATGAGAACAAACAGGTCGCCGATAACGCCACCGCCGCCATCGATGACGCGGTGGCCGCCGCCAAAGTCAGCATGTTCGTGTCGTTGGCCGTGGCCATTCTCGCAGCGGGCCTGTGCGGCCTGCTGCTGATGCGCGCGATCATGGCGCCGATGAATCGCATCGTCGAAATCCTCGAAACCATGCGCACGGGTGACCTGAGCAAACGCCTGAACCTTGAGCGCAAGGACGAATTCAACGCTGTCGAAACCGGCTTCAACGACATGATGACCGAGCTGACCGCCCTGGTTTCCCAGGCCCAGCGCTCGTCGGTGCAGGTGACCACCTCGGTCACCGAGATCGCTGCCACCTCCAAGCAACAACAAGCCACGGCCACCGAAACAGCGGCCACCACCACCGAGATCGGCGCGACATCGCGGGAAATTGCCGCCACGTCCAAAGACCTGGTGCGCACCATGACTGAAGTGTCCACCGCCGCCGACCAGGCGTCGGTCGCTGCCGGCTCCGGCCAGCAAGGCCTGGCGCGCATGGAAGAAACCATGCACTCGGTGATGGGCGCCGCCGACCTGGTGAACGCCAAGCTGGCGATCCTCAATGAGAAGGCCAGCAACATCAACCAAGTGGTGGTGACCATCGTCAAAGTGGCCGACCAGACCAACCTGCTGTCGCTCAACGCCGCCATCGAAGCCGAGAAGGCCGGTGAGTATGGGCGCGGATTTGCCGTGGTGGCCACCGAAGTACGGCGCCTGGCTGACCAGACCGCCGTGGCCACCTACGACATCGAGCAGATGGTGCGCGAGATCCAGTCGGCGGTGTCGGCGGGCGTGATGGGCATGGACAAGTTCTCCGAAGAAGTGCGTCGCGGCATGTTCGAAGTACAGCAAGTGGGCGAACAGCTGTCGCAGATCATCCATCAGGTACAGGCCCTGGCGCCGCGGGTGTTGATGGTCAACGAAGGCATGCAGGCCCAGGCCACCGGCGCCGAGCAGATCAACCACGCACTGGTGCAACTGGGCGATGCCAGCAGCCAGACCGTGGAATCCCTGCGCCAGGCCAGTTTTGCCATTGATGAGCTGAGCCAGGTCGCGGTCGGTCTGCGCAGCGGCGTGTCGCGTTTCAAAGTCTGATGAGCGACCTCGCGGCTAAACGCGGCGCCGTCCCGGCAGCGAAAAAGGCGTTGTTCCTGGTGTTCCACATCGGCGGCGAACGTTATGCCCTCAAGGCCACGGAAGTGGCTGAAGTGTTGCCGCGCCTGCCGCTCAAACCCATCGCCCATGCACCGCTGTGGGTGGCGGGGATCTTTGCTCACCGTGGCGCATTGGTGCCCGTCGTCGACTTGTGTGCGTTGACCTTCGGCACAGCGGCCCAGGCGCGCACCAGCACCCGGCTGGTGCTGGTCAATTACCAGCCGCAACCCTGGCTCGAGGCGCGCTGGCTGGGGCTGATTCTGGAGCAGGCCACCGACACCCTGCGTTGCGACCCGGCCGAGTTCCAGCCTTATGGCCTGGATAACCGCGCGGCGCCGTACCTGGGGCCGGTGCGTGAAGATGCCTTGGGCTTGATGCAATGGATCGGCGTCGCCGATTTGCTCACCGATGATGTGCGCGCCTTGCTGTTTTCCAGCGAGTTGAGCCTATGAGCAACGACCCGCGCTTCTTTGCCTTCTTGAAGGACCGCATTGGCCTGGATGTCGCCTCGGTGGGCGAGGCGATCATCGAGCGTGCGGTGCGTCAGCGCAGCCAGGCCGTGCAGGCGCAGACGGCGCAGGATTACTGGCAGCATTTGCAGAGTTCGCAGGATGAGCAGCAGGCGCTGATCGAAGCGGTTATCGTCCCCGAGACCTGGTTTTTCCGCTATCCCGAGTCCTTTGCGACCTTGGCGCGTTTGGCCAAGGAGCGCCTGGCGGCGATCAAGCAGATGCGCGCCCTGCGCATTCTCAGCCTGCCGTGTTCCACCGGCGAGGAGCCTTATTCGATTGCCATGGCCTTGCTCGATGCCGGGCTGGCTCCGCACCAGTTCAAGGTGCTGGGGCTGGACGTCAGCCCGCTGTCGGTTGAGCGCGCCAAGCGTGGTGTGTACGGCAAGAACTCCTTTCGCGGCGGTGATATCGAGTTTCGCGAGCGTCACTTCAGCGAACAGCCCGATGGTTTCCATATCGCCGAGCGGGTGCGCGAACAAGTGCGCCTGCACGTCGGCAACTTGCTCGACCCGGCGTTGCTGGCCAATGAGCCCACCTACGATTTTGTGTTCTGCCGCAACCTGCTGATCTACTTCGACCAACCCACCCAGAAGCAAGTGTTCGATGTGCTCAAGAGCCTGACCCACGAAGACGGCGTGCTGTTTATCGGCCCCGCCGAGGGCAGCCTGTTGGGGCGCCATGGCATGCGTTCGATTGGCGTGCCGCAATCCTTTGCATTCAGCCGGCATGCCGAGCCGGTCAAGCCTGAACCGGTGTTTGTGCCCCTGCCCATCCCCCCGCGCAGCGCGGCGCCTATTCCGGCCAAGCCGCGCCCGTTCAGCACGGTGAGCGCCCAAGTGGTGCCGATCAAGGCGCCGCACAGCGATGCGGGCGACCTGCTCAGCCGCATCGCCACGCTGGCCAACGAAGGCAAAAGTGCCGAGGCCCGCGCCGCGTGTGAACAGTATTTGAGTAACCACCCGCCGGCCGCTCAGGTGTTTTACTGGCTGGGGCTGCTCAGCGACGTGGCCGGCAGCGCCCTGGAAGCCCAGGGTTATTACCGCAAAGCCTTGTACCTGGAACCGCAGCACCCGCAGGCCTTGATGCACCTGGCCGCATTGCTCGAGTCCCAGGGCGACAGCGCGGGCGCGCGCCGCTTGCAGGCGCGCGCCGCGCGTAGCGAGCGGGCAGACAGTGAGTCCAAACGATGAATAACCTTGATGCGCTCGACACCGCAGGCCTGGACCTGACCCTGGCCGACACCCAAGCCATCGACGACTGCTGGAACCGCATCGGCATCCATGGTGACAAGTCCTGCCCGTTGCTCGTCGAGCATATCCACTGCCGCAACTGCTCGGTGTATTCCGCCGCCGCCACGCGCCTGCTTGACCGGTACGCGTTGCAGCAGGGCGACCGGCAGGCGTATGCCGTCGCGGAGGTTGACGAAAACATCGTCACCCGTTCGATTCTGATGTTCCGTCTGGGTGAAGAGTGGCTGGGCATTGCCACCCGATGCCTGGTGGAAGTGGCGCCACTGCAGCCGATTCATTCGTTGCCGCACCAGCGTTCCCGCGCATTACTGGGCGTTGCGAATGTGCGCGGCGCGTTGGTGGCGTGTTTGTCACTGGTGGAACTGCTCGGGCTGGACCCTGCCAGCACCGGCGCAAGCGGTGCGCGGGTGATGCCGCGCATGTTGATTATTGCTGCCCAGGACGGCCCGGTGGTGGTGCCGGTGGATGAAGTCGACGGCATCCATGCCATCGATGAGCGCGCCTTGAAGGCCGCGTCGGCCTCCGGCACCCAGGCCAGTGCGCGCTTCACCCAGGGCGTGTTGCAGTGGAAAGGCCGCAGCCTGCGTTGGCTGGACGAGGCGCAATTGTTGTCCGCCGTGACCCGGAGCCTCACATGACCCCCGACCAGATGCGCGATGCCTCGCTGCTGGAACTGTTCAGCCTGGAAGCCGATGCGCAGACCCAGGTATTGAGCGCGGGCCTGCTGGCCCTGGAGCGCAACCCCACCCAGGCCGACCAGCTTGAGGCGTGCATGCGCGCCGCGCACTCGCTCAAAGGCGCAGCGCGGATTGTCGGCGTGGACGCCGGCGTCAGCGTGGCCCATGTGATGGAAGATTGCCTGGTCAGCGCCCAGGAAAGCCGTCTGTACCTGCAACCCGAGCATATCGACGCATTGTTGCAGGGCACCGACCTGCTCATGCGCATCGCCACGCCGGGCAATAACGTAGGCCCGGTGGATATCGAAGCGTATGTGGCGCTGATGGAACGCCTGCTGGATCCGTCGCAGCCGATCGTCAAGGCCACACCGGCCGCCGCCGCCGCCGCTCCGGAACCTGCGCTTGCGCCTGTGATTGACCCATTGCCGCCGGAGCCTGAGCCCGCGCCGCCTGTCAGCCCTGACCTGCCGCGCCAGAACAAACGCATGACCGAAGGCGGCGAGCGCGTGCTGCGGGTTACCGCCGAGCGCTTGAACAGCCTGCTCGACCTGTCGAGTAAATCCTTGGTGGAGACCCAGCGGCTCAAGCCTTACCTGGTGAGCATGCAGCGCCTCAAGCGCATTCAAAGCAACAGCGCGCGGGCGCTGGACACGCTGGATGGCCAACTCAAGGCCATGGACTTGAGCCTCGAAGCCCAGGAAGCCCTGGCCGACACGCGCCGCCTGTTGAGTGAAGCCCAGGCGTTGCTGGCGGAAAAAACCGCCGAACTGGATGAGTTCGGCTGGCAGGCCGGGCAGCGTGCCCAAGTGCTTTATGACACCGCGCTGGCCTGCCGCATGCGCCCGTTTGCCGATGTGCTCGCCGGCCAAGTGCGTATGGTGCGCGACCTTGGCCGCAGCCTCGGCAAGCAGGTACGCCTGGAGATCGAGGGTGAAAAGACCCAGGTCGACCGCGACGTGCTGGAAAAACTCGAAGCGCCGCTCACGCATTTATTGCGCAATGCCGTCGACCACGGCATCGAAATGCCCGAACAGCGGGTGTTGGCGGGCAAACCCGCCGAAGGCTTGATCCGCCTGCGCGCCTCCCACCAGGCGGGTTTGCTGGTGCTGGAGTTAAGCGACGACGGTAACGGCGTCGACCTGGAGCGCCTGCGCGGCACCATTGTCGACCGGCACTTGTCACCGCTGGAAACCGCACTGCGCTTGAGTGAAGAAGAGCTGCTGACGTTCCTGTTCCTGCCGGGTTTCAGCCTGCGCGACAAGGTCACCGAGGTGTCCGGGCGCGGCGTCGGCCTGGATGCGGTGCAGCACATGGTCCGCCAACTGCGTGGCGCCGTGGTGCTGGAGCAGACGGCGGGGCAGGGCAGTCGCTTCCATCTGGAAGTGCCGTTGACCCTGTCGGTGGTGCGCAGCCTGGTGGTTGAGGTCGGCGAGGAAGCCTATGCCTTCCCGCTGGCGCACATCGAACGCATGTGCGACCTGGCGCCGGAGGACATCGTGCAACTGGAAGGCCGCCAGCATTTCTGGCACGAAGGCCGGCATGTCGGCCTGGTGGCCGCCAGCCAGTTGTTGCAACGCCCGCCGGGGCGGAGCAATGACGAAACCTTGAAGGTGGTGGTCATCCGCGAACGCGATGCGGTGTATGGCATTGCGGTCGAGCGTTTTATTGGCGAGCGCACCCTGGTGGTATTGCCGCTGGATGACCGCTTGGGCAAGGTCCAGGATATTTCCGCCGGTGCTTTGCTCGATGACGGCTCGGTGGTGTTGATCGTCGACGTCGAAGACATGCTGCGTTCGGTGGACAAATTGCTCAACACCGGGCGCCTGGAACGCATCGCGCGGCGCAGCCAGCAGGCCACCGAAACGCCGCGCAAGCGCGTGCTGGTGGTGGACGACTCGCTCACCGTGCGTGAGCTGCAACGCAAATTGTTACTTAATCGGGGTTATGAAGTGGCGGTCGCGGTCGATGGCATGGATGGCTGGAACGCGCTGCGCTCCGAAGACTTCGACCTGCTGATCACTGACATTGATATGCCTCGTATGGACGGGATCGAATTGGTCACACTCTTGCGCCGTGATAGTCGCCTGCAATCGTTGCCGGTGATGGTGGTGTCGTACAAGGATCGCGAAGAAGACCGACGCCGTGGACTGGATGCCGGCGCCGACTATTATCTAGCTAAAGCCAGTTTCCATGACGACGCCTTGCTGGATGCCGTGATGGAGCTGATTGGAGGCGCCCGGGCATGAGGATTGCGATCGTCAATGACATGCCCCTGGCGGTAGAGGCGTTGCGCCGTGCCTTGAGTTTCGAGCCCGCGCACGAGGTTGCCTGGGTGGCCAACAATGGCCTGGAAGCCGTACAGCGCTGCGCCGAACTGACCCCGGACCTGATCCTGATGGACTTGATCATGCCGGTAATGGACGGCGTGGAGGCCACGCGGCAGATCATGGCCGAGACCCCGTGCGCGATTTTGCTGGTGACCGTCGACCGCCAGGCCAACATGAGCCGCGTGTTCGAAGCCATGGGCCATGGCGCCCTGGATGTGGTGGACACCCCGGCGCTGGGCGTGGGCAACCCCAGGGATGCGGCGGCGCCGTTGCTGCGCAAAATCCTCAATATTGGCTGGCTGATCGGCCAGCGTGGCAGCCGTGTACGCGCCGAAACCACGCCGGCACGCACCACCGGCAAACGTCAGAGCCTGGTGGCGATTGGGTCGTCGGCGGGCGGCCCGGCCGCCCTGGAAATCCTGCTCAAGGGCTTGCCCCGCGATTTTCCCGCCGCGATTGTGCTGGTGCAGCATGTGGATCAGGTGTTCGCCGCCGGCATGGCCGAATGGTTGAGCAGCGCCTCCGGCCTGCCGGTGCGCCTGGCACGGGAGGGCGAGCCGCCACAAAGCGGCGTGGTGCTGCTGGCCGGTACCAACCACCACATTCGCCTGTTGAAAAATGGCACGCTAGCCTATACCGCGGAGCCGGTGAACGAGATTTACCGGCCGTCCATCGACGTGTTTTTCGAGAGCGTCGCCAGCCACTGGAACGGTGACGCCGTCGGCGTACTCCTGACCGGTATGGGGCGCGACGGGGCCCAGGGCCTCAAGATATTGCGTGAACAAGGCTATTTGACCATCGCCCAGGATCAGCAGAGCTGTGCGGTGTATGGCATGCCCAAAGCGGCGGCGGCCATTGATGCTGCTGTTGAAATTCGCCCACTGGACAGAATTGCGCCCCGATTGCTGGAGGTATTTGCAAAATGATCAAGACCTCTCGCGGTGCCGGCTTGCAGGACAGTAATTCAGGTGACTGCACATGAATGATTTACAGATCGACGACATCAAGACCGACGAAAACGCTGCCATGGTGTTGCTGGTCGACGACCAGGCCATGATCGGCGAAGCCGTGCGACGTGGCCTGGCCCACGAAGAAAACATCGATTTTCACTTTTGCGCCGACCCGCATCAGGCGATTGCCCAGGCGATCCGGATCAAGCCGACGGTGATCCTGCAAGACCTGGTGATGCCCGGCCTTGATGGCCTGACACTGGTGCGCGAATACCGCAACCACCCGGCCACGGCGAATATCCCGATCATCGTGCTTTCCACCAAGGAAGACCCGCTGATCAAGAGCGCGGCGTTTTCGGCCGGGGCCAATGATTACCTGGTCAAGCTGCCGGATAACATCGAGTTGGTGGCGCGCATTCGCTATCACTCGCGCTCGTATATGACGCTGTTGCAGCGCGATGCGGCTTACCGCGCACTGCGCGTGAGCCAGCAGCAGTTGCTGGACACCAATTTGGTGCTGCAACGGTTGATGAACTCCGATGGCCTCACCGGGCTGTCCAACCGCCGCCACTTTGACGAATACCTGGAGTTGGAATGGCGTCGTGCCATGCGTGACCAGACCCAGCTGTCGTTGTTGATGATCGACGTGGACTTCTTCAAGACCTACAACGACAGCTTTGGCCACGTGGAAGGTGATGAAGCCCTGCGCAAAGTCGCCGCGAGCATCCGTGACGCCAGCAGCCGACCTTCGGACTTGCCGGCGCGGTACGGCGGTGAAGAGTTTGCGCTGGTGCTGCCGAACACCTCGCCGGGCGGTGCGCGCCTGGTGGCCGAGAAGCTGCGCATGGCCGTTGCCGGGCTGAAGATCCCGCACATAGCCCCGGCTGAAGGGGCGAGCCTGACTATCAGTATTGGCCTGTCGACCATGACGCCGGTGCAGGGCACGGATTGTCGGCAGCTGATCATGGCGGCGGACAAGGGGTTGTATACGGCCAAGCATAATGGGCGTAATCAGGTCGGTATCGAGTAATTGACAACGACGCTGACCCTCTGTGGGAGCGGCGGTGCGACGATTCGACTTGCTCGCGAATGCGGTGGGTCAGTGACTGATTCACCACCTGACACACCGCATTCGCGAGCAAGCCCGCTCCCACATTTGACTCTTCATTGTCTTTGAGATCGTGCACAACCCCCGCCTTTTCGCCAAGCGGGCTGCCGTTAGCCCCGGTTTGTCGTTATACTCGTCGGCTTTCAAAAGTTCGCCAACGAGTGCTGCCCGCCATGGAAATCAACCCGATCCTTAACACCATCAAGGACCTGTCCGAGCGCTCCGAAACTATTCGGGGGTATCTTTGACTACGATCAAAAGCATGAGCGTCTGACCGAAGTCAATCGCGAGCTTGAAGATCCGGCTGTCTGGAACAAACCTGAATACGCCCAGGAACTGGGCCGCGAGCGCGCTGCGCTGGCGCAGATCGTCGACACCCTCGACGAGTTGAACACCGGTCTGGGCGATTGCCGCGACCTGCTGGACATGGCCGTCGAAGAAAACGACGAAGGCGCAGTGGGCGATGTCGTCGCCGAGCTGGCCCGTCTCGAGGAAAACCTCGCCAAGCTTGAATTCCGCCGCATGTTCAGCCACGAAATGGACCCGAACAACGCCTACCTGGACATCCAGGCCGGCTCCGGCGGCACCGAGGCCCAGGACTGGGCCAACATCCTGCTGCGCATGTACCTGCGCTGGGCGGATAAACGCGGTTTCGACGCCACTATCATGGAACTGTCGGCCGGTGAAGTCGCTGGCATCAAGGGCGCGACCGTACACATCAAGGGCGAATACGCCTTTGGCTGGTTGCGCACCGAGATCGGCGTACATCGCCTGGTGCGCAAGAGCCCGTTCGACTCCGGCAACCGTCGCCATACGTCGTTCTCCGCAGTTTTCGTCTCGCCAGAGATCGACGACAAGGTGGAAATCGAGATCAACCCGGCCGACCTGCGCATCGACACCTACCGCTCCTCCGGTGCCGGTGGCCAGCACGTAAACACCACCGACTCGGCCGTACGTATTACCCACGTACCGACCAACACCGTGGTCAGCTGCCAGAACGAACGTTCCCAGCACGCCAACAAGGACACCGCCATGAAAATGCTGCGGGCCAAGTTGTACGAGCAGGAAATGCAGAAGCGCAACGCGGCGTCCCAGGCGCTGGAAGACACCAAGTCGGATATCGGCTGGGGCCACCAGATCCGTTCGTATGTGCTTGATGCGTCGCGGATCAAGGATCTGCGCACTAACATCGAACGCAGCGACTGCGACAAGGTGCTCGACGGCGATATCGACGAATACCTGGAAGCCAGCCTGAAATCCGGCCTGTAAAAAGATTGTAGGCGATCCCCGGCCTACGCCGGGGACAACGAACCTGATGGAAAATTTAAAGACATGAGCGACCAACAACTCGACCCGCAAGCCCTGCAACAGGAAGAAAACTCCCTGATCGCCCTGCGCAAGGAAAAGCTTGCTGCCGAGCGCGCCAAGGGCAATGCCTTCCCGAACGACTTCCGCCGTGACAACTACTGCGATGCCTTGCAGAAACAGTACGCGGACAAGACCAAGGAAGAGCTGGCAGAGGCTGCAATCCCGGTCAAGGTAGCGGGTCGCATCATGCTCAACCGTGGCTCGTTCATGGTGATCCAGGACATGACCGGTCGTATTCAGGTGTACGTCAACCGTAAAACCCTGCCTGAAGAAACCCTGGCCTCGGTGAAAACCTGGGACATGGGCGACATCATTGCGGCCGAAGGCACCCTGGCACGTTCCGGCAAGGGCGACCTGTACGTTGAAATGACCAGCGTGCGTCTGCTGACCAAGTCGCTGCGCCCGTTGCCGGACAAGCACCACGGCCTGACCGACACCGAGCAACGCTACCGCCAGCGCTACGTTGACCTGATCGTCAACGAAGACGTACGCCAGACCTTCCGCGTGCGTTCGCAAGTGATTGCGCACATCCGCAGCTTCCTGATGGCGCGTGACTTCCTCGAAGTGGAAACACCGATGCTGCAAACCATCCCTGGTGGTGCCGCAGCCAAGCCGTTCGAAACCCACCACAACGCGCTGGACCTGGAAATGTTCCTGCGTATCGCGCCGGAGCTGTACCTCAAGCGCCTGGTGGTAGGCGGCTTTGAGAAGGTGTTCGAGATCAACCGCAACTTCCGTAACGAAGGTGTCTCGACCCGTCACAACCCGGAATTCACCATGTTGGAGTTCTACCAGGCTTACGCCGACTACGAAGACAACATGGACCTCACCGAAGAGCTGTTCCGCGAGCTGGCGCAGTTGGTGCTGGGCAGCACCGACGTGCCTTACGGCGACAAGGTGTTCCACTTCGGCGAGCCGTTCGTGCGTCTGTCGGTGTTCGACTCGATCCTCAAGTACAACCCTGAGTTGACCGCCGACGACCTGACCGACCTCGACAAGGCCCGCGCCATCGCCAAGAAAGCCGGCGCCAAGGTGCTGGGCTTCGAAGGCCTGGGCAAATTGCAGGTGATGATTTTCGAAGAACTGGTGGAGCACAAGCTGGAACAGCCGCACTTCATTACCCAATACCCGTTCGAAGTGTCGCCGCTGGCCCGTCGCAACGATGACAACCCGAACGTCACCGACCGTTTCGAGCTGTTCATCGGCGGCCGCGAAATCGCCAACGCCTACTCCGAGCTTAACGACGCCGAAGACCAGGCCGAGCGCTTCATGGCCCAGGTGGCCGACAAGGACGCTGGCGACGACGAGGCGATGCACTACGACGCCGACTTTGTTCGCGCCCTGGAATACGGCATGCCGCCAACCGCCGGTGAAGGTATCGGCATCGACCGGTTGGTGATGTTGTTGACCAACTCGCCGTCGATCCGCGATGTGATCTTGTTCCCGCACATGCGGCCACAAGCGTAAAAGCAGCCGCCTTCTGAGTAAGGCGGCTTTTTTTTGACTTAGTGGCGGAAGCTTTAAGCCGCAAGCTGCAAGCTTTCCGTGATCGCTTTTACTTGTCGCTTGGAGCTTGAAGCTTGCAACTTTATTCCCCATCTTCCGTTGCCGCCTCGGTGGTTGATAGCGTCCAGTACCAAGGCCGCAAGGCCAGCCGCCGAGGCAGCGAGCAACGTCGGCAAGACATTCTCGATGCGGCCATGCGCATCGTCGTGCGTGATGGTGTACGCGGTGTGCGCCATCGCGCGGTAGCAGCAGAGGCCGGCGTGCCGTTGTCGGCCACCACCTATTACTTCAAGGACATCGATGACCTGCTCACCGATACCTTCGCCCAATACGTTGAGCGCAGCGCTGCCTTCATGGGCAAGCTGTGGGTGCGCAATGAAGGCCTGCTGCGCGAGATGGTCGCCTATGGCGATGGCAGCCCGCAGTCACGCTCACAACTGGCCGATGACATTGCGCGGCTGACCGCCGACTACGTGATGCGCCAACTGACCAACCGCCGCGAACACTTGATGGCCGAACAGGCCTTTCGTCAGGAAGCCTTGCTCAACCCGCGCCTGGCTGAGTTGGTGCGCTCGCACCAGCAGATTCTGTTGCAGGGCACCGGGCAGTTTTTCCAGGTATTGGGCTCCCGCGAGCCGCAACAGGATGCCAGAGTGTTGACGGCGATAATCGGTCGGATGGAATATCAGGGCCTGCTTGGCGGCCCTGAGCCTCTGACGGGTGACGAGATGCTTGAGATTCTCAAGCGTTACATGCACTTGGTGTTGGCCTCGGTCTAGCCCAGCCCCTTTGCGATCCACTTTATGTGGGGTATTCGATGAAAGCCTGGCGTGTCATAGCAATCGCCTTGTCGTTCCTGCTGCTCAGCGGTTGCCTGGTCACCTTCAAGGACCCGCTGCCGGCCCGTGAAGCCGCGCCCGACGCCTTGCTCGGCCACTGGTCGAGTAAAAACGCCTGGGGCGAACCGTTGAATCTGCAGATCACCCGTGTTGATCAGCAGCATTACAAGGCTGTGAGCTACCCTAAAGCCAAACCGGGCCAGCGCGATGAGTACCTGTTTACGGTGTCGCGTCACGGCAACCGCTGGTACCTGTCGGCGCCGTTGCCGGCGGCATTCGGTGGCAATTACTTCCTGGCAGGGTTCGACTTTGAAGGTGAGGGCGACAAACAGCGTGAATTGGTGGTCTACAACCTCGACCTTGAGCAGATCCATCAGGCCATAGGTCAGAACGCCTTGCACGGCAGCACGGTGGATACCGTCGAAGGTGCCGGCGTACGGGTCGACAGCCCCATGGACCAGGTGTTTGCCTACCTGGATGACCCGGCCAATGCCGATGTGTTCGTTGAAGCCGTGCGCTACCAGCGCGCGGGCAAATAACGTTTAAAGAGGAAGCACCGGGTGGACGATTACCAGCAGACGATACGCACCTTGTCCGATCGCATTGTGCTGGCGCAAACACCGATTCGCGTCCTCGACGCCGTGAAGTGGGACGAGAACATTCGCCAGGGCTTTCTCAAGGCCAAGGGCAAGGCCATGCCGGCCGTGGACCGCGATTACTACCTGGGCCGGCCGCTGTCGTTCGACTCCAGCGCGGTGAAGCTGGAGTTCCAGAACATCGAGCGCGACATCACCCGCCGTCTCGGCCAGTTCAGCCCGGTGGGGCAGATCATGCGTCGTATGTGCCGCGAGTACCGCATGGTGGTGCGCATGCTCGAAGCGCGTGGCACCGAGGATTTCGGCCTGATTTCCCAGGAACTCTATGGCGCCGCCTCGGATGCGTTTCACGCCGGTGACCCGACGCTGGCCGACCTGGGCCTGATGATGTCCGACTACCTGAACCAGATCGACGGCCGTGGCGACCTCAAGGACGAAGCCAAGACGCTCACGGCCAAGCATGCCGTGGCCTTGCTGCAAACCCGTTTGAACAAGGTGTTCGGTGAAGCCGAAGAGACCATCCGCGTGTTCGAGTCCGACGGTATCGTCGCCGATGCGGCGGCCGGCGCCGACTACATCAAGATCCGCGCCGACGCGATGTTCAACGAGCGTGATGTGCGCGCGCTGGAAGTGCACGAAGGCCTGGTGCACGTCGGCACCACGCTCAATGGCCAGAACCAGCCGATCTGCACGTTCCTGTCGAAAGGGCCGCCATCCTCAACGGTGACCCAGGAAGGCCTGGCGATTCTGATGGAGATCATCACCTTTGCCTCCTACCCCAGCCGCCTGCGCAAACTGACCAACCGCACCCGCGCCATCCATATGGTCGAGGAGGGCGCCGATTTCCTGCAGGTGTTCGAGTTCTTCCGCGAGCAAGGCTTTGAGATGGCCGAAAGCTACGGCAATGCCAGCCGCGTGTTCCGTGGTTCGACGCCGACGGGGCTGCCGTTTACCAAGGATCTGTCCTACCTCAAGGGCTTTATCATGGTCTACAACTACATCCAGCTGGCGGTGCGCAAAGGCAAGCTGGAACAAGTGCCGCTGCTGTTCTGCGGCAAAACCACCCTGGAAGACATGCGCACCCTGCGCCAACTGGTCGACGAAGGCCTGGTGGTGCCACCCAAGTACTTGCCCGAGCAGTTTCGCGACATGAACGCGCTGGCGGCGTGGATGTGCTTCTCCAACTTCCTCAACCACCTGAGCCTGGACCGGATCGAGGCGGATTACTCGAATATCCTCTAAGCGATACACCTGAAGAAACCGAATCAAAAATGTGCGAGCGGGCTTGCTCGCGAAAGCGGTACATCAGCCACACATGTATCGACTGACACGCCGCCTTCGCGAGCAAGCCCGCTCCCACATTTGGAACTCCACAAGGCTGCAGATCGCGGCCAAATCGCGAGGCTTCAACGGATGAGAATCCTCGGCATTCTTTGCCTGCTACTCACTTTAAACGGCTGCAGCTCACTGCTGTTCTACCCCGAACCCGGCCTGCCGTTCACGCCGGAAAAAGCCCACCTGCAATACCGCGACGTCACCCTGACCACCGCCGACGGTGTAAAGCTGCGTGCCTGGTGGTTGCCGGCCAAACCCGGTGTACCGCTCAAAGGTACGGTGCTGCACCTGCACGGCAATGGCGGCAACCTGGCCTGGCACCTGGGCGGCAGTTGGTGGTTGCCGGAGCAGGGCTATCAGGTGCTGTTGCTGGACTATCGCGGTTATGGCCTGTCTGAAGGCAAGCCGTCATTGCCGGCGGTTTATCAGGACATCGATGCGGCATTCGGCTGGATCGACCAGGCCCCCGAAACCCAAGGCCAGCCGCTGATCGTGTTGGGCCAGAGCCTGGGCGGTGCGCTGGCGGTGCATTACCTGGCGGCACACCCGCAGCGTCAAACCCAGCTCAAGGCGCTGGTGCTGGACGGCGTGCCCGCCAGTTATCGTGACGTAGGACAATTCGCCCTCAGCACCTCCTGGTTAACATGGCCGTTTCAGGTGCCGCTGTCGTGGCTGGTGCCCGACGCCGACAGTGCGATCAATGCCATGCCCCAGCTCACCGGCGTGCCCAAGCTGCTGTTCCACAGCCTGGATGACCCGATTGTGCCGGTGGCCAACGGCATTCGCCTGTACCAGGCCGCGCCGCCACCGAGGGTGTTGCAGTTGACCCGTGGCGGCCATGTGCAGACCTTTGCCGACAAGACCTGGCAAACCGTGATGCTGCGCTATCTGGATGACCCGCAGCACTTCAACGGCCTGCGCCGTCTGGGCGAGATCCCGAATTACCCTATTCCTAAAGTTGATTCATCAGAGAGCCCGCAATGAGCGAAGAACGCAACATGATCCCGCTGATCCTCACCGGCATCGGCACCATCATCGGCACGGTCGGCTGCCTGTGGTACTACGGCTACCTGCACTTCGCCAAGCCGGAAGACGCGTTGTTGCTCAGCGACTTCACCCTGCTCAAGACCGTGCCGGGCGAGGACTACAAGGTTTCGCTGACCCCGGCTGCGCAAGTGGCGCAATGCATTGATGGGGTGTTGGTGATGTTTGATACCGAACAGAAAGGCTTGAGTGGCGTGCTGGTGAACAACAAGAAACAAGCCGTGCGTTGCATGGGCCAGGAAACACCGCAACTGCAGGAGTGATATTGAAATATCTGGAACCGTATTCCGTAAGACGCCACTTAAGGGCTTGTCAGCGTTGCTGATGGATAACTTATGAATGGCCAGTCAAGGGAGAGTCACGGTGGATATTGGTGCGATAAACAGGATGATGGATATGCTCCGGGCGCAGCAAAGCCTGGATGAGCTCAGCGCGTGGGACGCCGAGCCTTCCCAAAAGGAGCAGGACGAAACCAGGCGGCGCACGGAGTTCGAGCTTGCAGGCAGCGACGACAGCAATCGTCAGATCCAATTCTGAAGCAAAAAAAACCACCGTTTCCGGTGGTTTTTTTCATCCTGCGTCAATTAATCAGTTAGCAACGGAAGAACGTGGCTTGACTGGCTGGTTGTCGTTGGAGATGGTCACTTCAACGCGGCGGTTCATGGCACGGCCCGAAACGCTGCCGTTGTCGGCAACCGGGTATTCCTTGCCGTAACCCTGGGTCACGATGCGCGAGATATCCACGCCTTGTTGAGCCAGTGCACGTTGTACCGACGCCGCACGACGCTCGGACAGGCTCTGGTTGTACGAGTCCGAACCGGTGCTGTCGGTGTAGCCTTCGACGATCACTTTACGGTCCGGGTTGTCGCGCAGGAACTGCGCCAGCTTGGTGATGTTCACCAGGCCGCTGGATTTCAGGTCGGACTTGTTGGTGGCGAACAGTACGTCACCGAAGGTCACCAGGGTGCCGCGATCGGTCTGCTTGGCGTTCAAGCTGTCTTGCAGTTGCTTGATCTGTGCATCACGGGCTTGCAGCAGCGCCTTGGCACGTTCGTCACCGGCGTTTTTCAGTTTGGCTTCGGACTCACGCAGCGAGATGGTGTCTTTGGCCACTTCAACGCGCTGGTTGGTCAGGTAAGCCAACTGGTCGACTTTCTTCTCGTCTTCCTTGTCGCGGTAGGCTTTGTCAGCCTTGTCCAGCCAGTCGCTGGCGTCCTTGGTTTCCAGCGCCGCAATCTTGGTGGCTTGCGGGTTGGCTTGCAGGGCCGAGAAGTTGGTCCGTGCGTTTTCCAGGTTCTGGTTCGGCGGGGTGGAGCAGGCCGCCAGAGCAACGCTCATCGCCAGCAGGGCAGGGATCATCAATTGTTTACGCATAGTCGTGTCGTCCTTTCAATTCGATATCGGGTGCAATGCAATCAGTGGCGGCGGCTTATTGCTGTTTGATAACAGCCGGGCGCATGCCTTCCTGACGCAGCTCCTGAACAGCTTTCTGGGAATCCTTCACAGCCTGGTCAGCCTTGGCAGCCTGGGCCTTGCGCTCTGCGACACGGGCATCCCACTCGGCTTGTTCAGCCAGCTGGCGCGCTTTGTCGTAGTTCTTGTCATGCATGGCCAGCTCAGCCGCTTTGAGCTTGTCCTGGGCCGACTTCATTTCTACCGCTGCGTACTCGGTGCCGCCGGCGCTGACCGCGCTGTTTACGGCAGACTGGGTCACGGCGTATTGCTCGGTCGGCGGGTTGCCGGCGCAGCCCGCCAGAACGAAGCTGGTGCCGATTGCCAGCGCGGCCAATTTCAGCCCGCGCAGATGGTTAAACGAGGATTTGGCAGTGCTGGTCTTCATCGTCTTCAACTCCATTGGATAACTCCTGAAAAATCAAAATCCACTTCATTGGTTGGCGGTTGCGAGCCCGGCGGTAAAGCACCAAATGCCCTTTCAAACGGCCGTTCCAAGTGATGGCTTACTGGCTGTGACCGGAGGCTTTTTTCAAAAGTTCAGCGAAGATGGCGATTTGCCTAAAAAAATATCTGACTGTTTGGTCAGCGTTTAAAAGTTTGAACTTTTGTGTTGCGCAGAGGTACGCCGAGCCTCTGTGAGGCCCGGAATACCGGGGTTAAACGGGGTTTTTCGAATGTTTATCAGTGCTGCTGTTTGTCGGAGGTAGCTGACAAATCATGCAGATAGCGACGTGAAAGAGTCAGAAAGCGCGGCGTCGGGCCGACGTCCTCGTACAGTGGGTCACCCTCTTCATCTGTGGCGATCACATGCTGGCCCTTGATGTAGGGGAAGCTCGCTTCCAGCTCTTCAAGGGCCGCGCCGATCAGCTCGCCGAGCAACTCTTCGGTGCTGCGCTTGGGGTACATCTCGGCGATAGCGGCCAGGCGCGCAGCCGACTCGACGTCCAAATGGATCGCGTACTCGGTTTTGGTCAGGCGACCCTTGGCGTTCTCTTCCCAATGCTGGGCCAGTTCTCGAATTTTCATGGCAACCTCAATAAGCCCGCGATGGCAGGCGGTGATGGGTGTCCAGTCGCCTGCGTGGGTAACGCGGCGACTCACTGTTGAGACTAGCTGCAAGTCGCAAGGTTTAAAGTGTCTTGTCAGAAACTGACGCGGGCGGCACTCTGGAAGGCCTGCGCGTCCCGGATTTCTGGCTGGAGATTGGTTGATGAGTGATATCGATGCACGCTTGCGTGAGGACGTTCACCTGCTGGGTGAGCTGCTGGGCAACACCATTCGAGAGCAGTACGGCGATGCTTTTCTCGACAAGATCGAGCAGATCCGCAAAGGTGCCAAGGCTGACAGGCGAGGTGCTGGTGATGAGTTGAGCACCAGTCTCAATCAGTTACAGGAAGACCAACTGCTGCCTGTGGCGCGGGCGTTCAACCAGTTTCTCAACCTGGCCAACATCGCCGAGCAGTACCAGCTGATCCATCGGCGCGATGAATCGCAACCGGCGCCGTTCGAGTCCCGCGTGCTGCCGGAGTTGCTGGCTCGCTTGCAAAGCGAAGGCCACAGTGACGAATCTTTGGCCCGGCAGCTGGCACGCCTGGAGATCGAGCTGGTGCTCACCGCCCACCCGACCGAAGTGGCGCGCCGCACGCTGATCCAGAAATACGATGCGATCGCCGCACAACTGGCGTTGCAGGATCACCGCGACCTCACCGGCGCCGAGCGCGAGCAGATTCGCCAGCGTTTGCAGCGGCTGATCGCCGAAGCCTGGCACACCGAAGAGATCCGCCGCATCCGGCCCACGCCGGTAGACGAAGCCAAGTGGGGCTTTGCGGTGATCGAGCATTCGCTGTGGCATGCCATTCCCAATTATTTGCGCAAGGCCGACCAGGCCTTGCACGCCGCCACCGGCCTGCGCCTGCCACTTGAGGCGGCGCCAATTCGCTTTGCTTCGTGGATGGGCGGCGACCGTGACGGCAACCCCAATGTCACCGCGCCGGTCACCCGCGAAGTGTTGCTGCTGGCGCGCTGGATGGCGGCGGACTTGTATCTGCGCGATGTCGATCACCTGGCCTCGGAGCTGTCCATGCAGCAGGCCAGCCCTGCATTGCAGGCCAAGGTCGGGGATAGCGTCGAACCTTACCGTGCCTTGCTCAAGCAACTGCGCGAACGCCTTCGCGCCACGCGCCAATGGGCGCATACCTCGCTCACGGCCAGCACGCCGGCGCCTGCCGAAGTGCTGCAAAACAACCGCGACCTGCTCGACCCGCTGGAGCTGTGCTATCAGTCGCTACATGAGTGCGGCATGGGCGTGATCGCCGATGGCCCGTTGCTCGATTGCCTGCGCCGCGCCGTGACCTTTGGCCTGTTCCTGGTGCGCCTGGACGTGCGTCAGGATTCCAGTCGGCACTCGGCGGCCATGACCGAAATCACCGATTACCTGGGCCTGGGCCGTTATGAAGACTGGGACGAAGAAGCGCGCATCAGCTTCTTGAGTAAAGAGCTGACCAATCGCCGGCCGCTGCTGCCGGGTTATTTCAAACCGTCGGCAGACACTGCAGAGGTGTTGAACACCTGCAAGGAAATCGCCGCCGCGCCGGCAGCGTCACTCGGTTCGTATGTGATCTCCATGGCGGGGGCTGCCTCGGACGTGCTGGCGGTTCAACTGCTGCTTAAGGAGTCAGGCGTGCAACGGCCGATGCGCGTGGTGCCGCTGTTTGAAACCCTGGCCGACCTGGATAACGCCGGGCCGGTGATGGAGCGCCTGTTGCAATTGCCGGGCTATCGCGCGCGCTTGCAAGGCCCGCAGGAAGTGATGATCGGCTATTCGGACTCGGCCAAGGACGCCGGCACCACCGCCGCGGCCTGGGCACAGTACCGGGCCCAGGAACGCCTGGTGGATATCTGCCGCGAACAACAGGTGGAGTTGCTGTTGTTCCACGGTCGCGGCGGCACCGTTGGCCGTGGCGGCGGCCCGGCGCATGCGGCGATCCTGTCGCAGCCGCCAGGCTCGGTGGCGGGGCGTTTCCGTACGACCGAACAAGGCGAGATGATCCGCTTCAAGTTCGGCCTTCCGGACATTGCCGAGCAGAACCTCAACCTTTATCTGGCTGCCGTGCTGGAAGCCACGTTGCTGCCACCACCACCACCTGAGCCGGCCTGGCGTCATCTAATGGACGAATTGGCGGCAGACGGTGTCAGTGCTTACCGCGCCGTGGTGCGGGAAAATCCGCAGTTCGTCGAATACTTCCGCCAGTCCACACCCGAGCAGGAGTTGGGCCGCTTGCCATTGGGCAGTCGCCCGGCCAAGCGTCGTGCGGGCGGTATCGAGAGCCTGCGCGCAATACCGTGGATCTTTGGCTGGACCCAAACCCGCCTGATGCTGCCCGCCTGGCTAGGCTGGGAAGCGGCATTAAGCAAGGCGCTGGAGCGGGGTGAAGGCGAGTTGCTGGGGCAGATGCGCGAGCAATGGCCGTTCTTCCGCACCCGTATCGATATGCTCGAGATGGTGCTGGCCAAGGCCGATGCCGACATCGCGCGGCTGTATGACGAGCGTTTGGTGCAGCCGGACCTGCTGCCATTGGGTGCGCACTTACGCGACCTATTGTCGCAGGCATGCAACGTGGTGCTTGGCCTGACCGGCCAGTCGCAACTGCTGGCCCATAGCCCTGACACGCTTGAGTTCATTCGCTTGCGCAACACGTACCTCGACCCGTTGCACCTGCTGCAGGCCGAGTTGCTGGCACGTTCGCGTCAACAGGAGGCGGCGCAGGACAGCCCTCTGGAACAGGCGCTGCTGGTGTCTGTGGCCGGTATTGCTGCCGGTTTGCGCAACACTGGCTAAGGTTTTCTGCGTGTTCTCAATGGCTTGCAGATAAACAACGACGGCCGCCCGGAAACGGGCGGTCGGCGTTTATAAGGCCGGGTTGCACTCAGGCACACCCTACCTATGACTGCATGCCGGGCGCGGTTCTTGCGACTTTTGGCGGCTTGTATGGATAGAGCCCGCTGTGTATCTTGATCAGCCTTTGGCCGTTTGATCGGCCAGGACCCACATTTTTACGAGATTGGCCCCACGCGGCGAATCCGAGCGTCATCTCTATAAAAAATTGAGGAGCACATCGATGCGCGTCATTCTGCTGGGAGCTCCCGGGGCCGGTAAAGGTACTCAGGCAAAGTTCATCACTGAAAAATTCGGCATTCCACAAATCTCCACCGGCGACATGCTGCGTGCCGCCGTCAAGGCCGGCACCGAGCTGGGCCTGATCGCCAAGGGCGTGATGGACAGCGGCGGCCTGGTCTCCGATGACCTGATCATCAACCTGGTCAAGGAACGCATCAGCCAGGAAGACTGCAAAAACGGTTTCCTGTTCGACGGTTTCCCGCGCACCATTCCCCAGGCGCAAGCCTTGGTGAAAGCTGGCGTTGAGCTGGACGCTGTGGTTGAAATCGCAGTTGAAGACGAAGAAATCGTTCAGCGTATTGCCGGCCGTCGCGTTCACGAAGGCTCGGGCCGCGTGTACCACATCGTCTACAACCCGCCAAAGGTTGAAGGCAAAGACGATGTGACCGGCGAAGACCTGGTACAGCGTAAGGACGACACCGAAGAAACCGTGCGCCATCGCCTGTCGGTCTACCATTCGCAGACCAAGCCGCTGGTGGATTTTTACCAGAAGCTGTCGGCTGCCCAAGGCAAGCCGAAGTACAGCCACATCCCTGGCGTGGGTTCGGTAGAATCCATCACTGCCAAGGTGCTTGAAGCACTGAGCTGATCCTTCGATCGGCTTTGCGTACAACGGCCCGCTTGCGGGCCGTTGTTGTTTATACTGGCGCACTTTTTTTCGACTTGGACACCTACACCGATGAGCACCCTGCTGGCCCTGGACACCGCGACTGAAGCTTGCTCTGTCGCCTTGCTGCACGATGGCAAGGTTACGAGCCACTACGAGGTGATCCCGCGTCTGCATGCGCAGAAGCTGTTGCCGATGATCAAGCAATTGCTGGAAGACGCGGGCACTACGCTGTCAGCCGTGGATGCGATTGCTTTTGGCCGTGGCCCAGGCGCGTTTACTGGCGTGCGTATCGCCATTGGTGTGGTGCAGGGCCTTGCCTTTGCGCTGGAACGCCCGGTATTGCCGGTCTCCAACCTTGCGGTGTTGGCCCAGCGCGCATTGCGTGAACACGGCGCTACGCAGGTGGCCGCAGCGATTGATGCGCGCATGGATGAAGTGTATTGGGGCTGCTACCGCGAGACCGCTGGCGAAATGCGTTTAGTCGGCGTGGAAGCCGTACAGCCTCCGCAATCGTCGGTGTTGCCTGCTGACGCCAGCGGCGATTGGTTTGGTGCCGGTACTGGCTGGGGTTATGGCGAACGCATCAATGTGCAACTGGCGGGGCAGGACGCTGCCATGTTGCCCCACGCCGAAGACTTGCTGACCCTGGCACGTTTCGCTTTCGAGCGCGGTGAAGCGATTCCGGCCGACCAGGCTGCACCGGTTTATCTGCGCGATAAAGTTGCGCAAACCAAGGCTGAGCGCGGCCTTTAATTGTGGCGAGGAAGCTTGCTCCCGTCGGGCCGCGAAGCGGCCCCGCCCTTAAAAACCGGGACTGCTGCGCAGTCCAGCGGGAGCAAGCTCCCTCGCCACAGTAAGTGCGGCACACCGGCAATTCCGCCAATCGTCAGAATTTGCCTCAGTTTGTAAACCTTTTACAAATTATGTGTTCTAGTTATCACCAGAGCATTTGCGCGCTACGGAAAGTGCCGCTAAATTGCCATCATTGATACCGAGTCCGCATGTATGCGTATAGACGGCTTTTCCTCACAGTCCTACCCACTCAAGCGTAAGCCGCGCAAGGCGAACGTCACGGTAGACGAGTCCGTCGAAGATTCGCCGGACTTCATCGAGGTTCATTCCGAGTCGCAGCCCAGTGCCCAAGGTTCTGGCGCTGCACGCGTCAGTGGCCTTCCGGCCCGTCAGCAAGACATGGTCTTCCCCCGTTCCATGAGCAAAAGCGTCGCCACCGCACTGGCCAGCTACCTGACCACCGCCGGCTTTGTCGAATGGGATATGGAAGTGCTGGGCCTCGACATCCATATCTGATGCGCTTGCCTTACTACATCGGCTGCCCGTCCTGGAGTGAAAACGCCTGGCGCGAGTACCTGTACCCGGCCGATGCGCGTTCCAGCGACTACCTCGCCCTGTATTCCCAAGTCTTCAATGCCGTTGAAGGCAACACCACGTTTTATGCCCGCCCTTCGGCCGCCACGGTGCAGCGCTGGGCTGAAATCATGCCCGAGGATTTTCGCTTCACCGCCAAATTCCCCGGCGATATCAGCCACGGCGGTGACCTGTGCGAACAGTTACCGGCGGCAGAAAGTTTTGTCGGTTTGATGAGCCCGCTGGGTGAGCGGGTTTCACCGCTGTGGCTGCAATTGTCGGCGAGCTTTTCACCGCAACGCCTGGGCGAACTGGCCGCTTTCATTGATGGCCTGGAGCGTCCGCTGGCCGTGGAAGTGCGTCACCCGGAGTTCTTCGCCAAGGGCGATGCCGAGCGCAGGCTCAACCGGCTGTTGCGCGACCGTGGCGTCGAGCGTATTTGCCTTGATCCACGTGCTCTGTTCAGTTGCACTTCAACGTCGGCCGCTGTGCTGCACGCCCAATCGAAAAAGCCCAAGGTGCCAACACGGCCGGCGGCGCTGACGCTGTTTCCTCAAGTACGCTTCATCGGCCACCCGGAGTTGGAGGCCAATGACCCGTTCCTGATCCCGTGGGTGGAAAAAATTGCTGGCTGGATCGAAGAAGGGCGTACGCCTTATGTGTTCCTGCACACCTCGGACAACCGCCTTGCCGCGCAACTGGCGCTGCGTTTTCACCAACAGTTGATGCTGCGCCTGCCGGGTTTGCCAGCGCTGCCGACCTTGCATCGGGAACCCGCAGCGGAGCAACTGGGGTTACTCTAGGGCTCCTTTTTCCGACAGGAGTCAGCCATGGATGCCCAAACCCTTCGCGCCGAAACGTTCAAGGCCTTGCATGAGCGTGACCGCGCGTTTGTGATGCCCAACCCGTGGGACGCCGGCTCCGCCATCATGCTCGCCAGCCTGGGTTTTGAGGCGTTGGCCACGACCAGTGCGGGCTATGCGTTCAGCCTTGGGCGACCGGATGCGGAAGGCGCGTTATCCCTTGAAGACACCTTGGCCAATGCGTCAGCGATTGTGCGGGCCACTGCGCTGCCGGTGGCGGCCGATCTGGAGAACGGCTTCAGCGACACCCCCGAAGGCTGCGCCCAGACCATTCTGCGCGCCGCGGCCAGCGGTATTGTGGGGGGCTCTATCGAAGACGCCACAGGCATTGCGGTCGACCCGATCTACCCGTTTGACCTGTCGGTAGAGCGTGTGGAAGCTGCCGTCGCCGCTGCCCGCAGTTTGCCATTTGCCTTTACGCTCACAGCCCGTGCAGAAAACCTCCTGCATGGTCGCCTGGATTTGCCTGACACCATCCGCCGCTTGCAAGCCTACGCCGAAGCCGGTGCGGACGTGCTCTACGCCCCCGCTTTGCGCAGTGCCGAAGAAGTGCTCGCAGTGGTCAAGGCGGTGGCGCCCAAACCTGTGAATGTGCTGATGTCCGGTGGCTTGAACCTGAGCGTGGCGCAGTTGAGCGAGATGGGCGTGCGCCGCATCAGTGTCGGCTCGGCCATGGCCCTGGCGGCGTATGGCGAATTCTATCGGGCGGCGCAGGAGGTGTATGAGTTGGGCACCTTTACCTTCACTGAACGCAAAATGCCGTTCAGTCAGGCCAACCGTTTTTTCAAAGACTGAATCAGGCCGCCAGTCGCAGGTTATTGAGGATCAGCGGGCGCGCCCAATGGTAGTCGAAGTCCAGCGCCTTCTGTTGCGCCACCAGCTCTTCCGCCGGGTATGGCGTGGCAGGCGGTGGCAGCAGGTCCAGTTCGAATTCGGCAATCGGCAGGTGCAGCGGCTGGGGTTGCGGCGCCGGGCCAGGCTCAGGCGGCGGGTTGCCGGCGTTGAGCACAAGCGGGCGGACCCAGCCGCTGTCGAAGTTTTGCTGGCGCTGCTGGGCGATGATTTCTTCTGCCGGGAACGGCGTGGCAGGCGGCGGCAGCAACTCGGTTTCAAATTCGGCGATGGGCAGGAACAGCGGCTCCGGCGGGGCGATCTCGGTGTCGTGTACGTCGCACTCACGCTGGGTGAGGATCTGCGACAACAGGTCAGCGCCTTCGCTGGGTTCTACCGCCGGGTCCTTTGGTGCCGGGGCTTTGGCCCCCAGCGCGCCTGGCGTATCGCCAAGCTGCTCGGCCAACGCACGGGCGAAGAAGTCCTGCCACACATGGCTCACCCCGGCCAGCGCTTGAGTATTGCGCAGGCCGTAGTGGTTGTGGGTCGGCAGTACACCGATGGTTAGGGGAAGAATGTCTGACATTTTTCTCGGTCGACGCTCAGCTCTGGCAAAATACCTGACTGTTGTTTTTATCGGCCGTTGTTTGCCGATCCTTAATATTTTTGAGCGTAGCGATTGATGAGCGAACAACCAGCGGCCAGCCGCATTCGGGTCGAGGCTTTGGCCGACGGTTTCAAGGCCCGTGCCGAGCACTGGGCCACGCAGCTTGGCCTGCCTTTGCAGCTGGATGAGGCGGATTTTTCCCTGCAAGTCGGGGAACACGGCCTGCAATTGCAGCAGCTCGGGCCTGACGCGCCGGGGCCGGTACGCGTGGATTTTGTCGAAGGTGGCGCGGCGCATCGGCGTTTATACGGCGGTGGCAGCGGGCAGATGATCGCCAAGGCGGTCGGCGTTGCCCAGGGCGTGCGCCCGCGGGTGCTGGACGCCACGGCGGGCTTGGGCAAGGACGCGTTCGTCCTCGCCAGCCTGGGCTGCGAGATGAACCTGATCGAGCGTCAGCCGTTGATCGGTGCCTTGCTCGAGGACGGCCTGGCCCGTGGTGCGGATGACTTCGAAGTGGCGCCGATTGTGGCGCGCATGACGTTGCTCAAGGGCAACTCGATCGAGGTGATGCGCAACTGGGAGGGCGAGCCGCCGCAGGTGATCTACCTGGACCCGATGTTCCCGCACCGTGAGAAAACGGCGCTGGTAAAGAAGGAAATGCGCCTGTTTCGCCCATTGGTGGGCGATGATCCGGATGCACCGGCTTTACTCGCCGCAGCCTTGGCCCTGGCCAGCCACCGCGTGGTGGTCAAGCGCCCGCGCAAGGCGCCGTGTATCGACGGGCCGAAACCGAGCCACGCGTTGGATGGCAAGTCCAGCCGGTATGACATTTACCCCAAGAAGGCGCTCAAACCTTAAATTTTCACTGGCCTCCAGGGCCTCTTCGCGAGCAAGCCCGCTCCCACTTTGGAATGCATTCCAACTGTGGGAGCGGGCTTGCTCGCGAAAGCGTCCTTCCAAACACTACAAGTCTTCAGGCCGATACGCCCGCATAAACAACCCCACCACCTCCTGCACATGCGCTTCGGCAGCTTCTTCGCTCAATTGACCGCCACACCCATACAACAAGCAAAAATTCGCCGTGCCCTTGAGCAGGCAAAAGAAGTGCTCGGCCGCCGTAAACGGTTTGTCGATGCTCAAGGCGCCGCTCTGGTCGATACGGCTGAGCAGGCGCTCCATGCCTTGCAGCATGCGCATAGGCCCGGCTTCAAAGAAGATCTGCGAGAGTTTCACGTCCTGGTTGCCGGTGGTCATCATCAAGCGGTGCAGGTTCACCGATTCTTCGCTGTTGATAAGCCGGTGGAAGCCGCGCGCGATGTTCAGCAGCACGGTGTGCACTGGCATGCCTGCGGGCAACTCGAAATACATCACCGGCAACTGTTCCTCGCACTTGGCCACGACGGCGGCGGTGAACAAGGTCTCTTTATCGGTGAAGTGGCTGTAGACCGTCAGTTTTGACACGCCGGCTTCAAGGGCCACGGCATCCATGCTGGTGCTGGCGTAGCCATTGCTCAAAAACAGGATTTTGGCTGCTTCGAGGATTGCCTGGCGTTTTGCCATGTCCTTGGGACGCCCGGGGCTATTGGTGTTTATATGATTGTCGGACATTTTCACCTTTAATACTGGACTGGTGAGTTTGGTATTAATAACATACCGGCCAGTATAATTATTCCTAGCTCCATTTGCGAAAGGTCCTTCAGCATGCGCAGTACTTTCCTGCCCCTTGCGTTGCCTGTCAGCCTGGTCTTCCTGTTGGCCGCCTGCGGCCATGAAGAAGCGGCCCAAACCACCATTCGCCCGGCCATGGTGGTGCAACCGCAGCCGTCAGCACTGGCGATGGACAGTTTTCCGGGTGAGGTACGCGCCCGTTATGAGCCGGACCTGGCCTTTCGCATCGGCGGCAAAGTCAGTAAGCGCCTGGTGGAGGAGGGCGAGCGGGTCAAGGCCAACCAGCCATTGGCAGAGCTCGACCCCCAGGACGTTCGCCTGCAACTGGAAGCCACCCGCGCCCAGGTCGCCGCCGCCGAAGCCAATCTGAGCCTGGTGCGCGCCGAACGCGACCGCTACAAAACCCTGATGGACCGTCAGATGGTCAGCCGCTCGCAGTACGACAATTCCGAAAACCTCTACCGAGCAGGTGAAGCGCGCCTTAAGCAGATCAAGGCTGAGTTCGACGTGTCGAGCAACCAGGCCGGCTACGCCGTGTTGCGTGCGCCTCAAGATGGCGTGGTTGCCAAGCGTGCGGTAGAAGTCGGCCAAGTGGTGTCCGCCGGCCAAACGGTGTTCACCCTGGCCACGGACGGCGAGCGCGAAGTGCTGATCAGCCTGCCCGAGCAAGGATTCGGCCGCTTCAAGATCGGCCAGCCGGTGGCGGTGGAGTTGTGGAGCCAGCCCGACCAACGTTTTGCCGGGCGCATTCGTGAACTCTCACCCGCCGCTGACCCAAAATCTCGCACCTTCGCCGCACGTGTCGCCTTCACCGGCGGCAAAGTCCCTGCCGAGCTGGGCCAGAGTGCCCGCGTCTTCATCCAGGCCGATGGCGTCGTTCCATTGTCAGTGCCGCTGTCGGCCCTTAGCGCAGAAAACGGTGCGTCCTACGTCTGGCGGGTACAGCCGGACAACACGCTCAAACGAACGCCGGTGCGCATCGGTGCCTTTGGTGAAAAAACCGTGCCGGTGCTCGAAGGCTTGGCTCCCACGGATTGGGTGATTGCGGCGGGTGTGCATGTGCTCCATGAGGGCCAGCAAGTGCGCCCGGTGGATCGCTCCAACCGAGTAGTGAATCTGGCGGCCAAGGAGTAGTCCCCGATGGGTTTCAATCTTTCCGAATGGGCGTTGCGTAATCGCCAGATCGTACTGTTCCTGATGATCCTGCTGGCAGTGGTCGGCACCTTGTCCTACACCAAGCTGGGGCAAAGTGAAGACCCGCCGTTTACCTTCAAGGCCATGGTCATCAAGACCAACTGGCCGGGCGCCACGGCGCAGGAAGTCTCGCGGCAGGTCACTGAGCGTATCGAGAAGAAGCTGATGGAGACCGGCGAGTATGAGCGTATTGTCTCGTTCTCGCGGCCCGGTGAGTCCCAGGTCACCTTCATGGCCCGCGACTCGATGCACTCGGCGCAAATCCCGGAGCTGTGGTATCAGGTGCGCAAGAAGATCAGCGATATTCGCCAGACCTTGCCACCGGATATCCAGGGGCCGTTTTTCAACGATGAATTCGGCACCACCTTCGGCAATATCTACGCTCTGACCGGTGACGGTTTTGATTACGCGGTGCTCAAGGACTACGCCGACCGCATCCAGATTCAACTGCAACGCGTGCCCGATGTGGGCAAGGTCGAGTTGTTGGGCCTGCAGGACGAGAAGATCTGGATCGAGCTGTCCAACCTCAAGCTCGCCACCCTCGGCTTGCCATTGGCTGCGGTGCAGCAGGCACTGCAGGAGCAGAACGCCGTCTCCACCGCCGGTTTCTTTGAAACCCCGACGGAACGCGTGCAACTGCGGGTCTCGGGTAACTTCAAAACCGTCGATGAGATCCGTAACTTCCCGATCCGCGTAGGGGACCGCACCTTCCGCATCGGTGACGTGGCGCAAATCCACCGCGGCTTCAACGACCCTCCGGCGCCGCGCATGCGCTACATGGGCGCAGACGCCATTGGCCTGGCCGTGGCGATGCGTGATGGCGGTGACATTCTGGTACTCGGCAAAGCGCTCGAAGGCGAATTCGCACGCCTGCAGAAGAACCTTCCGGCAGGCATGGAACTGCGCAAGGTCTCGGACCAACCGGCGGCGGTGAAAACCAGCGTCGGCGAATTCGTCCAGGTACTGGCTGAGGCCCTGGCTATCGTGCTGCTGGTGAGCTTCTTCTCTCTCGGCGTACGCACCGGCATGGTGGTGGCCCTGGCGATCCCGCTGGTGCTGGCGATGACTTTTGCAACCATGTATTACCTGGGCATCGGCCTGCACAAAATCTCCCTCGGCGCCTTGGTGTTGGCCCTGGGCTTGCTGGTGGACGATGCAATCATCGCCGTGGAAATGATGGCGATCAAAATGGAGCAGGGCTACGACCGGCTCAAGGCCGCGAGTTTTGCCTGGACCAGCACCGCGTTCCCGATGCTCACTGGCACATTGATTACCGCCGCAGGTTTCCTGCCGATTGCCACTGCGCAATCAAGCACCGGCGAATACACCCGTTCGATTTTTCAGGTGGTGACCATTGCCCTGTTGGCCTCGTGGGTCGCGGCGGTGGTATTTGTGCCGTACCTGGGAGAAAAACTCCTGCCGGACCTGGCGAAGATTCATGCGGCCAAACACGGCACTGATGGGCCAGATCCCTACGGCACACCGTTCTACCAGCGGGTAAGACGCTTGGTCGAATGGTGTGTGCGTCGGCGCAAAACCGTGATCGTATTGACCTTGTTGTTGTTTATCGGCTCGGTGGCGCTGTTCCGTTTTGTGCCACAGCAGTTCTTCCCGGCCTCCGGTCGCCTGGAACTGATGGTCGACCTGAAACTGGCTGAAGGTGCCTCGCTGAGCAACACCGCCGACCAGGTCAAGCGCCTGGAAGCCTTGCTCAAGGAACATGCCGGCATCGACAACTACGTGGCCTACGTGGGCACCGGTTCGCCGCGTTTCTACCTGCCGCTGGACCAGCAACTACCGGCCGCCAGCTTTGCGCAGTTTGTGGTGTTGGCCAAAACCATCGAAGAACGTGAAAGCCTGCGCACCTGGCTGATCGAGACCCTTAACGAACAATTCCCCGACCTGCGTTCACGCGTCACACGCCTGGAAAACGGCCCGCCCGTGGGCTACCCGGTGCAGTTTCGCGTGACCGGCGAGCACATCGAAGAAGTCCGTGCCCTGGCACGCAAGGTCGCGGCCAAGGTTCGCGAAAATACCCACGTGGTCAACGTGCACCTGGACTGGGAAGAACCGAGCAAGATCGTCTACCTGAATATCGACCAGGACCGCGCCCGTGCCCTCGGCGTCAGCACCGCCAACCTGTCGAAGTTCCTGCAAAGTTCCTTGACCGGTTCCAGCGTCAGCCAGTACCGCGAGGACAACGAGTTGATCGAGATCCTGCTGCGCGGCACCGTGCATGAACGTACCGAACTGTCACTGCTGCCGAGCCTGGCGGTGCCGACCGACAACGGCAAAAGCGTAGCGCTGTCGCAGATTGCAACCCTCGAATATGGCTTTGAAGAAGGCATCATCTGGCACCGCAATCGCCTGCCGACGGTGACCGTGCGTGCCGACATCTACGGCAAGGAACAGCCGGCGACCCTGGTCCAGCAGATCCTGCCGACTCTGGAAGGTGTGCGCGCCGAACTGCCGGATGGCTACCTGCTCGAAGTGGGCGGCACCGTCGAGGATTCGGCCCGTGGCCAGAACTCGGTCAAGGCCGGCGTGCCGCTGTTTATCGTGGTAGTGCTGACCTTGCTGATGCTGCAACTGCGCAGTTTCTCACGCACTGCAATGGTGTTTCTGACGGCGCCGCTGGGCTTGATCGGCGTGACCTTGTTCCTGCTGGTGTTCCGCCAGCCCTTCGGCTTTGTCGCCATGCTCGGCACCATCGCGCTGTCGGGCATGATCATGCGTAATTCGGTGATCCTGGTGGACCAGATCGAACAAGACATCAAGGCTGGGCTCACGCCTTGGCAAGCGATCATCGAAGCCACCGTCCGACGCTTCCGCCCGATTGTACTGACGGCGCTTGCGGCGGTACTGGCGATGATTCCGCTGTCGCGCAGCGTGTTCTTCGGGCCGATGGCTGTGGCAATCATGGGCGGGCTGATTGTGGCGACGGCGTTGACGTTATTGTTCTTGCCGGCCCTGTATGCTGCGTGGTTCCGAGTGAGGAAGGACGTCGTGTAATCATGGTGTCTACTGTTTTAGCCTTGATGTTGCTACTACTTGCCCCAGGTCCGACCAACACTCTGCTTTTGCGGGCTGGGGTGTTATTCGGGTTCAAGGCTTCATGGAGGCTGGTGTTTATCGAGTGCCTGGCTTACCTGTTGCAGGTTTCCGTGTGGGGTGTTGCACTGCGCTATCTGGTGGAATACTCGCTGTGGGCGTTGATGGCCGTACAACTGGCAGCGGCTTGCTACCTGTTGCATGTCTCATTCACGCTGTGGCAACGCCACACCAGCAGTATCGACTCAAGCCACGATCGATTTTCCAGCCTGCATTTTTTCTGGCTCACGGTGATGAACCCCAAGGGCCTGCTGATTGTTTCGTTTATCGCGCCGGTCGGCACATTCGCCTCGTTGTCGGGGTATGCCGGGTTCATGGCTCTGCTGGCGATGGTGGTGATACCGGTAGGCACTGCCTGGATCGTACTGGGCAGCCGTTTTGAAGGGCTTCAGAAAGCCTGGTTGACCCCCTTGAAGATCAGCCGCATCACCTCTGTGGCTATCGGTTGTTTTGCCACAATCATGATGGGGCGATTGGCAGGGGCGGTGATTCATTGATTCACATGCTGATGCAAACCGGCGTGTGCGGATTTGGAACGGTTGTTTTTTTTACTCCACTCAGAATTGCCTGATGGACAGGCACAGGTTTGGACTTTGCCAATTCGGCAGTCTGGCCTTTTTGAATGAGTTTATGGAGTTTTATATGGCTTTTTTAGATGCTATTGCTGCTTTCAAAGGTGCGTTTCTTGGGGCCTTGCTGGGCAATAATGTACCGCGCAATGATTTTGGAACGGGGTATAGGTCAGGGCACGCAACAAACGATCACCACCACCATCATCACCAACATCGTCCTCATACAGTCCGGCCACCCGCGGGCCATACCTATCCAACCCAGACCAACCATGGCAGGCCGTATCCACAGCAACACACGGTCCACGAGCTGCCTTCACCCTACAGGCCTACCTATCCGCTTTTTACGCTGAATCGTTAATGGGCTTTGCCTGAAACAACTGCGCCAAGGCCCGTGGTAAGCGGCCTTGGCGCAGTGGCTCCAGCGTGTTTGAGCGGCTTACAGCGCGCCAAACACCTTCTTCGCCAGGCTGGTGGCTGCCGCCGCCGGGTTCTTGCGAATGGTTTCTTCCTGCTGCGCGATCATCTTGAACAAGCCGTCCAGCGCCTGTTCGGTCACGTAGTTTTCAACGTTGGCACTTTTGGCATCCACAGCGCCAAAGGCTGCCGCCTTGCCGGCCAGGGCGTTGTACTGCTGAGCAACCCCAACCTTGTCGGTAGCGGCCTTGACGATCGGCAGGAACTTGGCGCGAATCTGTTCGCGGCTGCTTTTATTCAGGTACTGCGTCGCCGAGTCCTGGCCGCCGCTGAGAATACCCTTGGCGTCGGTCACACTCATGTTTTTTACCGCATTGACCAGGATCGGTTGCGCCTGGGTCACGGCCGTTTCGGCGGCCTTGTTCATGCTGGTTTCCAGCTGCGTGACCTGGTCACCCATGCCGAACATCTTCAGCTTGTCGGCGACTTTGCCCAGTTTGCCTGGCAAGCCGATCTTCACTTCGGGGTTGTTGCTGAAACCACCGGGCGCGCCCAGTTGTTTCACGGCGATCTGTGCGCCTTGGGTCAGGGCGTCCTTGAGGCCGCCGCTGGCGTCGCCCTGGGACAGGCTGCCAAGGTCTAGGGCCATGGCATTGGCGCCGAGTAGCAGGCCTGCGCACAGGGCAGTGAGGCGAAGAGAGTTACGGAGCATGAGCGCTTCCTTATGTTCGGGCTTATGTTCTAGAGAATGTCAGTGTGCGACAGCATCAACGCGCAGGCGCAGAGGTTGTTCATCCTTGCCGTCGAGCTGCACCGCGTGGCGTTCGGTGGTAATAAACAGTAGCTTGCCGTCCAGCTCGATGCGAGCACTCACCGAGTAAGTGTGGCCTGGCTTGATTTGCGCCGGGTCATAGCTCAAGTGAAACGGCAGCGGCACCTGGCCTTTGACCGGGCCTTTCTGTTCGGCGAGGGTCACCGCCGGGGCGTCCATCAGCGATACGTCCTGCAGGCTGACACTCAAGGTGGCAGCGGGCGGCAATGCGATGCGTTGCAGGTAGAACACTTCGCCGTCGAGGCTGGCCTTGGAGGCTGGAGTCATGGATTGGCAGGCTCCGAGAAGGGCGGTAAGGCCCAGGAGGATGATCTTTTTCATGGTACAGCTCCTTTTCAACGGCGCCGGAAACAGCCCGACGCCTCAGTCAATCTAGCGGCTTTCTGCCGGTTCCACAGGCGCCTCAGCAGCACCGTCGACGCGGTGCAAGGCCACTTGGCGAATCGACAGGCGAATGTCGGCAGGCAACACGCGTTTGGCCGCGCCCTCCGCCAGTTCGCCGAGCAGGTCGTGGTAACTCAGCTTGCCGGCTTCGTCGCGGCGCAGCACATCTTGCTCCAGCAATGTCTGGATAAAATGTCGGAAAAGGCTCTTGTCGAAGAATTCCGGCGCATTCAGGCCATGCAGGATCGACAGGCGCTGGGCCATGATCGTGCACAGGTCTTCCAGTTCTTCGGCGCTGATGCTGTTCTGGCCGCTGTTGAGCAGCAGCGAGATCGCCATGTAAAAGCGCTGCAAGGTCTGGGCGATGCTCTTGGACAACAGCGTCAGCAGCACAAAGTGCCGCGAGCTCGGGGCCGGGCGCAGGTAGACAGCGTTTTCAAAACGCAGCAGGCCTTGCTCGACGAAGGCTTCCAGCCATTGGTCGACGACCGCATCCAACTCTTCCAGCGACCAGCGAATAAACAACTCCGACTGCAAGTACGGGTAGAGCGCGCGGGTGTAGCGCAGGATTTGGTCGCGGCTCATGCGCGAGCTGCTCTGGAAGAAACTCGCCAGCAGCGCGGGCAGGGCGAAGATGTGCAGCACGTTGTTGCGGTAATAGGTCATCAGGACGGCGTTCTGCTCGTCCAGATACACAATCTTGCCCAGGGCGTCACTTTGCTCTGAGAGCAGGTTCATGTCCTTGACGTGCTTGATCAGTGCCAGGCCATCGCCTTCCGGCAAGGTGGTGTGCGGCGAGTAGGGCACACGGCGCAGCAGTGCCAGGTACAGGTCCAACTGGCGAGCCATGGCCTGTTCATCCAGGGCCAGGCGCGTGGTCGAAAGCAGCGCCAGGGCCACCAGGTTCACCGGGTTGACCGCTGCGGCTTCATTGAGGTGGCGTGCCACCTGCTCGCCGAGGCGGTTGGTGGTTTCGTTGAGCCACGCCGGTTTAAAGTTCGGGCCCAGTTCCTGGGCGCGCCAGTCCGGCTGCTCGGCGTCGAGGAACTCGGCCAGCTTGATCGGCTCGCCGAAGTTGACCGCGACCTGACCAAAGCGCTGCTTGAGCGCGCCGACCACTTTGAAAATATCGAACATCGATTCTTTCTTCTTGCTCGCCCCGCGCAACTCGCCCAGGTAGGTACGGCCTTCGAGCACGCGTTCATAGCCGATATACACCGGCACGAACACGATCGGCATGCGTGAGGAGCGCAAGAAGCTGCGCAAGGTGATCGCCAGCATCCCGGTTTTCGGTTGCAGCATGCGCCCGGTGCGCGAGCGTCCGCCTTCGACGAAGTACTCCACCGGGAAGCCCTTGGTGAACAGGGTGTGCAGGTACTCGTTGAACACCGAGGTGTACAGCGGGTTGCCCTTGAAGGTGCGGCGCATGAAAAATGCACCGCCACGGCGCAACAGGCTGCCGATCACCGGCATGTTCAGGTTGATGCCGGCGGCAATGTGCGGCGGAGTCAGGCCGTTTTTGAACAGCAGGTACGAAAGCAGCAGGTAGTCGATGTGGCTGCGGTGGCAAGGCACGTAGATCACCTCGTAACCCTGGGCAACCTTTTGCACACCATCGATATTGTTGACCTTGATGCCGTCGTAGATCTTGTTCCAGAACCAGCTCAATACCACTTCCAGAAAGCGAATCGCGGTGTAGGTGTAGTCCGAAGCGATCTCGTTGCCGTAGCGCAGGGCCTGGGCCTTGGCTTTTTCCGGGGTGATTTTCTCGCGTTCGGCTTCATCGGCGATGGCCTGGCGTACCAGCGGCATGTTGACCAAGCCTTTGACCAGGTTGCGGCGGTGGGACAGGTCGGGGCCGATCACCGCAGTCTTCAGGTTACGAAAGTGCACACGCAGGATGCGCTGGGCCATGCGCACGGTGCGTTCGTGACCTTTATTGTGCTCGATCAATTCACGCAGGTTGATAGGCGCGGAGAATTGCACGCGGGTCTTGCGACCCAGGATCAAAATGCTCAACAAGCGGCGCAGACGCCCGGTGACCGCCCAGCTGTCTGCAAACAGCAGTTTCCATGGGCTGGACTCGCTTTCGGGCGACTGCCCCCAAAACACGCTGACCGGAATGATTTGTGCATTCTCTTCGGCGTGCTCGGTCAGGCTGTTGACCAGGCGCGTCAAGGTCGGCGGCGCGCCGCGCTTGTCCTGGCGACCGAGCCAGTCGGGTTCGGGCGTGAGGTAGAAGAACGCGGCGGGTTCAATCAGCGAACCCACCGACACCGGCAGCACCGGGCGCGGCAGGCCGGCCTTGGTGCATTCCTTATCGACCACCGCCAATTCGGTGAGAGAGGGCGATTGCAGGACGTAAAACACCGGCCGGCTGCGGTCCAGGTTAAGGGTTAGGGACGACTGGTTGATCGTCTCGGAGCGAACCCAGAGGTACAACAGTCGGCGCAAGGTGCCAAACACCAGACGGCGGAACGGGGAGCGGGTCATAGGCGTGCTGCTTCAAGTGGAAAAAACCGAGCAGGTGCTCGGGCGGGTAGTGTGCCGTATTCGCCGAAAATCGGCAAAAAAGCAGCGATGTAAACTTGAGTTGATCGTTTTTGAGCCTGTCTTATACTCGGCAGTTCAATGCGAGCGACTCAACAATAAAAATGCATGTGGGAGTAAGACAGATGGCAACGCGTGAAACCGGCAATGTGAAGTGGTTCAACGATGCAAAGGGTTATGGCTTTATCCAGCGTGAAGACGGCAAGGACGTGTTTGTGCACTACCGCGCCATTCGCGGTGAGGGCCACCGCTCATTGGCCGAGGGTCAGCAGGTGGAGTACGCCGTGGTGACTGGCGAGAAGGGTTTGCAGGCTGAGGATGTGGTGGGGCTGTAACAATTGATTTTTGCAACACCGCTGAACCCATGTGGGAGCGGGCTTGCTCGCGAATACGGTGTGTCAGTTGATACATCTGTTGACTGATCCACCGCTTTCGCGAGCAAGCCCGCTCCCACATATTGATTGGGTTCACAATCTATGGGTTATGCCGTTTTCCAGGTGATCTGCTCTTCGCCGTCCGCACTGATGCGAATCCAGGTATCAGCGCTTTCCTCGCCTTCTTCCTCAACCCAGGTACCCGGCGCGCAGCGCACTTCGACGTTCAGCGCGGCAAAGGCGGCGCGGGCGCAGGCGATGTCGTCGTCCCACGGCGTCTGGTCGCTTTCCAGGTACAGGCTGTTCCACTTGCCCACGGCTTTTGGCAGCCAGGTAACCGGCACAGTGCCGGCTTTGCACTTGTAGGTCTGGCCTTTCTGTACCCAGTCGGTGCATGGGCCCAGGGCAGCACCCAGCCAGGCGGCGATGGCCTTGTAGTCGACGTCGGCGTCTTTCAGGTAAATCTCGATATCAGGTTGGCGCATGGATGTTCCTCGTTGCGGGATTCGAAAATCCATTCGCGGATACTTAAAAGTCGGTTATTGAAGCACGAAATAATCGTAGCGCATCGACACAGTCACCCGCAGCGGCTCGGCGGCCTCGATCACTTCAGTACGGCGCTCGGCACTCGCGCGCCAGCCATGGGGCGTCATCGCCAGCAGATTGGCGCGGTCCTGGGGCTCGATCAGGCTCAGGGTGAACTCCAGCGTTTCACTGTGCGCCAGGCTCATGCCTTGCGGCACCAAAGCCAAATGCTTGTCGTCGGTGTATTCACGCACTTCGTCGTACAGGCGTTCGCGCAGTTCCATCAGGTGGCCGGCAGTCGGGCCAACCTTCATCAAACCGCCGCCGGGGCTGAGCAGGCGCTTGGCCTCTTCCCAGTCCAAAGGGCTGAACACGCTGGCGAGAAACTGGCAACTGCCCGACGCCAGCGGCACGCGGGCCATGCTGGCGATCAACCAGGTCAGCGCCGGGTTGCGTTTGCACGCGCGTTTCACCGCTTCCTTGGAGATATCCAGCGCATAACCGTCAGCGTGGGGCAGGGCGTCGGCGATTTGCGCGGTGTAGTAACCCTCGCCACACCCGATGTCCACCCAGCGCTGCGGCGTGCGCTCGGCGGCCAGTTCGGCCAGGCGCCTGGCCACTGGCGCATAGTGCCCGGCATTGAGAAAGTCGCGGCGTGCCTCGACCATGGCGAGGTTGTCGCCTGGGTCGCGGCTGTTCTTGTGCTGCACCGGCAACAGGTTCAGGTAACCCTGGCGCGCACGGTCGAAACGGTGCCCGGCGGGGCACGCCACGCCATTATCCACCGCGTTGAGCGGTGCGCTGCAAAGGGGGCAAGCGAGCATCAGGCGAGCAACTTGATCAGGGTTTGGTAGTAGATTTCGGTCAGCACATCGAGGTCGCTGGCCAGGATGCGTTCGTTGACCTGATGGATCGTCGCGTTGACCGGGCCCAGCTCGACCACTTGGGTGCCCAATGTGGCGATGAAACGCCCATCGGACGTGCCACCGCTGGTGGACGCCTTGGTCTCGCGGCCGGTAATCACCTTGATGCTGGCGGATACCGCGTCGAGCAACGCGCCCGGCTCGGTGAGGAATGGCAGGCCAGACAAGGCCCATTCAACGTGCCAGTCCAGGCCGTGTTTATCCAGAATCGCCGCAACCCGCTGTTGCAGGCCTTCGACGGTGGACTCGGTGGAGAAGCGGAAGTTGAACACTGCCGTCAGGTCGCCGGGGATCACGTTAGTGGCGCCGGTGCCGGAATTGAGGTTGGAGATCTGGAAGCTGGTCGGCGGGAAGAAGGTGTTGCCGTCGTCCCAGTGCTCGGCCGCCAGTTCCGCCAGCGCCGGTGCGGCCAGGTGGATCGGGTTCTTCGCCAGGTGCGGGTACGCCACGTGGCCCTGTACACCGCGCACGGTCAGGGTGGCACCGAGGGAGCCGCGACGACCATTTTTGACCACATCGCCCACCAAGGTGGTGCTCGACGGTTCGCCGACGATGCACCAGTCCAGACGCTCCTTGCGGGCCGCCAGGCGTTCGATCACCGCTTTGGTGCCGTGGTGCGCCGGGCCTTCTTCATCGCTGGTGATCAGAAAAGCCACCGAGCCTTTGTGGTCCGGGTAGTCGGTGACAAAACGCTCCGAGGCCACCAGCATCGCCGCCAGGCTACCTTTCATGTCCGCTGCGCCACGCCCACAGAGCATGCCGTGTTCGTCGATCAACGCGTCGAACGGGTCGTTCTGCCAGGCCTGCACCGGGCCGGTCGGCACCACGTCGGTGTGGCCGGCAAAGCACAGTACCGGGCCTTCGTGCTTGCCATGGGTGGCCCAGAAGTTGTCCACATCTTCGATACGCATCGGCTCAAGTGCAAAACCGGCGTCGCCCAGGCGCTGCATCATCAGCTTCTGGCAGTCGGCATCGATCGGCGTCACAGAAGGGCGACGGATCAAGTCGATCGCGAGTTGAAGGGTCGGCGAAAGGTCGGCATGGGCCGTCATGGGAAAACTCCGGGAAGCGTGTAAGGGGCGCAGGACGAATGTGGAATACAGAACCTGAAATGGCGAAATTCTAATGTGGGAGCGGGCTTGCTCGCGAATACGGAGTATCAGCTACGCATGTATTGGCTGATACACCGCATTCGCGAG
>NZ_CBFHAZ010000033.1:0-56012 GCF_965653655.1 Pseudomonas onubensis
GGGTCAGTGACAGAGGAATTGACTGACCCACCGCATTCGCGAGCAAGCCCGCTCCCACATTTAGACCGTGTTGCATCAGGTAGATAGGCTTTTGCTTTGCACTTGATCTGGCTTTTGCTTCAACCACTCAGGTCGGCTTTCAGGCCGCCGTTACCCGAATAACGAATATGCCCCCCAAGATAAAACACCCCAACACCCCAGTCGCTAATATTTGTGTAGATGCCCAGGGCTATCGCGCGCAAGCCCACCCCCACAGCAAAGCAACAGTGCTGCCACTCGCTGAATAATTAGCCCTTGCGCAGATACGCAAACCTATGCGGCACATAATCAGCCTTGCCCAGCGGCACACCGTTATGACGCAGGATGCTGTAGGCCGTCATCAAGTGAAATAGAACTGCGGCGTGGCCCAATTAACCGCGTACTCATTGCCGGTCATCTCGAAGGCGATGCCGCCGGGAAGCTCTAGGGTGATTGAGTCCTCTGCCCGAGCCTCACCCTTGGCCAGCAGACCTTTGAGCGTGTTAAGCATCTGCGCAAAGCAGGGAATAGTAATGGTGTAAACCGACATAGTACGTCCTTGTTCCAGGTTGAAAGTTCTGAATTGAAAACGGGATCAAGCCGGGCGCACATCCCGCTGCCTGGCCAACCCTTCCAGCGTAAACCGTGCCTGCATCAGCACCACATCGCGCACCGCCTCCATCTCCTTCTGATTCACCTCGGTCCACTTCAGCGCTTCCAGCAACTTGGGCTTCTGCACCCGAAACGCCAAGCCCTGGGTGAACAGCGCCATGGAGTGAATCACCGTGCGCTCGTCCTCCACGGCAAAGCCGGAAAGGCGCGCGATCAGTTGGCGTATGACCCGACCAATGCGTGCCTTGAAGCGGTCTTCAAAGGCGGTGGTCGCACTTTGCGGGCACAGGCCGGCCTGATGGCGATCCATAAATGCGCGCCAGATTGTGGTCTGGGGGCTGTCCTGGATGGTCGAAACCACAGTACCAAGAATGCCCAGCGAGACATCGATCAAGGTTTTATCGCTCGCCTTGGCATCGGCCAGCGCGGCCTCGGCGGCTTCCACGCACGGCGACATCTTGCGCCACAGCAGCGTGATCAAATGCTCGACACACTCCAGATACACGCCTTCCTTGCCATCGAAGTAGTACTGGATCGCGGGCGCATTAACCCCGGCCGCCGTAGCAATGTCACGGGTGGACGCGCGGTCATAGCCGCGCTCGCCAAACACCTCGACCGCCGCCTCGACAATACGTGCGCGGGTTTCTTCACCGCGCTGGTAACCACCTTCGGCGGCAGGTTTATGTCGTGCCATGTGCAGCTCCTTTCGAATACCTGAACAAAATATACCAGTTGACAAAAATTGGCGAAAAATAGAATTTATTCCAACCGATATAAAACCAACTCTCACAAACAGGAATGACCCGATGTCCGCAGCAACACCCTCCCCTCAGGTCGTTCCTGAAGACACCGTGAATGGCCAGCGCAGCAAAGCGCGCCGCATTCTCCTGGGTATCGCCACCCTCGCGCTGCTGGGCGGCCTTGGCTGGGCCGCGTGGTGGTGGCTGAACGGGCGCTTTGTCGAGACCACCGACGACGCGTACCTGCAGGCCGACAGCATCAGCGTGGCGCCCAAGATCAACGGCTATGTGGCCGAGGTGCTGGTCAGCGACAACCAGAACGTCAAGCGCGGTGACGTGCTGGTGCGCCTGGATGCACGCAAATACCAGGCAGTGAGCGACGAAGCCTCGGCGACGATTGCCGCGCGCAATGCCGACTACGCCAAAGCCCAGGCCGACCTGGTGCAACAAGACTCGACCATCGCCGAAGCCCGCGCCCAACTGCAAGGTGCCCAGGCCGACGCACAACACGCACAAACCGAAGTGGCCCGCTATGCGCCGCTGGCCCGCTCCGGCGCCGAGCCAGAAGAACGTCTGGCGCAACTCAACAACCAACTGGCGCAGGCGCGCAGCACCGTGGCGGCCAAACAGGCTGCGCTGCGCTCCAGCGAAACCCGCTACGGCACCCTGCAAGCCCAACTCAAACAGGCCCAGGCGCAACTCGGCGTGGCCAAGGCCAGCGAAGCCCAGAGCCAGTTGGATGTGGATGATGCGGTGATCCGCAGCCCGCTGGAGGGTCGGGTCGCCGACCGTGGTGTGCGCGTCGGCCAGTACGTGCAGCCTGGCACGCGCTTACTGACGGTGGTGCCGATCAGCGCGATCTACCTGACCGCCAATTACAAGGAAACCCAGATCGGCGAGATGCGCCCCGGCCAGGCCGTCACGGTACACGTGGATGCACTGCCCGGCCGCAACCTGCAGGGGCATATCGACAGCCTGTCGCCCGGCACCGGCGCGCAGTTCGCCTTGCTGCCGCCCTCGAATGCCACCGGCAACTTCACCAAGATCGTGCAGCGTGTGCCGGTGAGGATTGCCCTTGATGTACCCGATGATATTCGCGCCTCGTTGATGCCGGGCCTATCGGCCACCGTCGAAGTCGACACGCGCACCCACGCTGCGGATGCCAACCATGGCTGAGGCACTGATGGCTGAGGCCGTCGCCGAAAAACCGCGCAACGCCTCGCTGACCGACTGGATCGCCGTGGCTGCCGGGGCATTGGGCGCCTTGCTGGCGACGCTGGACGTGTCGATCACCAACTCGGCGCTGCCGCAGATCCAGGGCCAGATCGGCGCAACCGGCACCGAAGGCACGTGGATCGCCACCGGCTACCTGATGTCGGAGATCGTCATGATCCCGCTCGCCGCATGGCTGACGCGGGTATTCGGCCTGCGCCGCTTTCTGATCGGCACAGCGTTGATGTTCACCGCGTTTTCGATGTTCTGCGGCTTGTCATCCAGCCTCGGCGCGATGATCGCCGGGCGCATCGGCCAGGGCTTTGCCGGCGGCGCCATGATCCCCACCGCGCAGACCATCGTGCGCACGCGCCTGCCCCCGCACCAACTGGCAATCGGCACCACGATGTTCGGCATGACCGTGATTCTCGGCCCGTTGCTGGGCCCGGTGATCGGCGGCTGGCTCACGGAAAACATCAACTGGCGCTGGTGTTTCTTTCTCAACCTGCCCATCAGCATCGCGCTGATCACCTTGCTGATCACCGGCCTGCCAACCGAGCGCATGAACCTGCAACGCTTTATCAGCGCCGACTGGCTGGGCATCCTCGGCCTGGCCATGGGCCTGAGTTCGCTGACCGTGGTGCTCGAAGAAGGCCAGCGCGAGCACTGGTTTGATTCGCTGCTGATCATCTGGCTGAGCATCGCCACCGTCACCGGGTTCTTCCTGATTGCCGTGGGGCAAGTGCGCTCAACAACACCGATCCTGCGCCTGCAACTGGTGCTCAACAAAAGCTTTGGCAGCGTGCTGTTGATCGGTACCGCCGTCGGTGCCGGGATCTATGGCACGGCGTACCTGGTGCCGCAGTTCCTGGGCATTTTGTCCGGCTACAACGCCCAGCAATCGGGAGCGATCATGCTGTTGTCGGGGATCCCGGCGTTTCTGTTGATGCCGATTCTGCCGAGAATGCTGGGCCGTTACGACCTGCGTTGGATGGTCGGCGCCGGGCTGTTGTTGTACTGGGCCAGCTGCTACGTCGACACCACGCTCACCACCGACAGCGTTGGCCATGACTTTATCTGGTCGCAGTTGCTACGCGGCTTCGGGCAGATTCTGGTGATGATGCCTCTAAGCCAATTATCCATGCGCTCGGTGCAAACCCACGAGGCCGGGGACGCCGCCGGGCTGTACAACATGTCGCGCAACCTGGGCGGCACCATCGGCCTGGCCCTGCTCGGCGTGTTGATGGACCGGCGCAGCCACTTTCACGACGACATGCTGCGTGAAGGCATCCAGGCCAACAGCCAACTGGCCCAGGACCATATGGCCAGCAGCACCGCCAGCTACCTGGCGCAAACCGGTGATGCGTCCACCTCACAGCTGCAAGCCTTTGCGCAACTGGCCAACGACATTGCGCTGCAAGCCTCGGTCATGGCCTACAACGACTCGTTTTATCTACTGGGACTGGCGATGCTGGCGTGCCTGCCCCTGATCTTCATTCTGAAAAAGCGCACGGTAACCCGATGATCCCTCGCAAGCTTCCTCTTCTGCTCAGCGTTGCGCTGCTGTCCGCCTGCACAGTCGGCCACGACTACCAGGGCGCTCCCAACGTCGCGCCTAAAACCCTGGCGGCCGGACGCCTGCCGCATGCCGATAACACCTCCCCAGGCGCACCCGCTGTCGCGCAATGGTGGCGCACGCTGGGCGACGCGCAGCTCAACGAGCTGGTGGAAAAAGCCCTGCAAAACAGCCCGGACATCGCTACCGCCCGGGCCCGTTTGCAGCAATCGCGCGCCAGCCTCAGCGGTGCGCAGGCCAACGCGATGCCCAAGGTCAGCGGTGATGCCGCAATGCTCAAACTGCGCTCGCCCGACACCTCCGCATTGGGCGGCAACAGTGGCGGCGGCCGCGGCCCGCTGAACCTCTACCTCGCCGGTTTCGATGCCAGCTGGGAAGCCGACCTGTTCGGTGGCACCCGCCGCGCCGTCGAAGCCGCGCAAGCCGAAGCCGACGCGTCCCAGGCGCAACTGGCCGATGCCCAGGTGCAACTGGCCGCCGAAATCGTCCAGGCCTACACCGACCTGCGCGACCAGCAAGCACGCCTGGCACTGGTGGACTCCAGCGTCGACATCGAAAACCAGGCCCTGGACCTCACCCAGCAGCGCCGCGAGCGCGGCGTGGCCTCGCAACTGCAACTTGAACAAGTCATCACCCAAGCCGAAAACACCCAGGCCCAGCGCCTGCCACTGCAAGCCGCCATCGTCGAATCCCTCGACCAACTCGGCCTGCTCTGCGGCCTGGAGCCCGGCGAACTGGATGGCCAACTCGCCAGTGCCCGCGCCCTGCCCGCCCTACCCAGCGCCGTGCCGCTGGCCGACCCGGCGGCGGTGCTGAAGGCGCGTCCGGATATCCGCATGGCCGAGCGTAAACTGGCCTCCAGCAACGCACAGATCGGCGAAAAAAATGCCGACTGGTTCCCCAAGCTCAGCCTCACCGGCGACCTCTCCTTCTCGGCCAGCGACCCCGGCCACCTTGCGCGCAAAGACAGCGGCACCTGGCTGATCCTGCCGCGCATCACCTGGAACGCCCTCGACTTCGGCCGCGTAGCCGCCAGCGTCAAAGGCGCCGAGGCCGGGCGCGATGAAGCGCTGGCGCAGTACAAGAGCGTGGTGTTGAGTGCATTGCGCGACGCGGATGTGGCCTTGGCACGCTATGGGCATCAGCGTCAGAATGTGATGCTGCTGCGTAATGTGGAATCTTCGGCAGTACGCGCCGCCGACCTGACCCGCCAGCGTTATCGCGCGGGCACGGCGAGCACCCTCGATTGGCTGGATGCCGAGCGCACGCGCTACCAGGCGCAAGAGAGCCGGATTTCCGGCGACGCTGAACTGCTGAAGGATTTTGCGTCCTTGCACAAGGCGCTTGGGTTAGGCTGGACGCTGTGAAGGGTGCTACACGCATAAACCAAGGAAGAACATGATCTCCATTCGTAAAGCGACAACCGCCGATATTGATACGCTGCGCGAGGTCGGTGGCCAGACCTACCGCGAGCATTTTTCGACGCTATGGTCGACTGCCGGTATGCACGGTTTTCTTGAGCAGGATTTTTCATCCAGTGCGCTGCGCCAGTCGCTCGAGTTGCCAAGCAGGCATACGTGGTTCATTGCTCGCGATGAACAAGGCAACGCCGTCGGGTTTGCCAAAGTGAATTGGGCAGTGCCTGCGCCGTTAACTGGTGAAGTGGGCGCGGAGCTGCAGAAAATCTACTTGCTAAAATCCGCCGCCGGGTTGGGTTACGGCAAGCAACTGTTGTGGTTTGTTCGCGATGAAGTGGCGCGACGTGGTGAACAGTTGTTGTGGCTGGATGTACTTAAAACCAATGCCAATGCACAGGGCTTTTATGAGGCATTCGGGTTTCGGCGCATTGGCGAAATCCCCTTCAGCACGGACCTTGCCGACATCGGGATGGTCGTCATGGGACTTCAACCAAAACAGCAGGCGCAGCGATAAATGGCCGAACTGATAGAGGGCCTCGACGGGCCCAGAACCGCGCAACAAGAATTGTTTTACGACCTTGACGATGCACAGGCAGTTATCGGCTGGTCGGTGGTTGAGCTGACAGCGATGGCCGCGAACGGCAGAACACCCGATGAAGCGGTGGCGCTGATGAAAATGTGCGAACTACTGGCTGCGCAACAGGCAAAGCTTGGCGTATACGCCGAAGAAGTGAAGGCGCAACGGATTGTCCGCGCTGAAGCCTAGCGAGTAACAAAAAAAGGAATTTATACATGCCGTTTTCATTGGAAGAAAGAACCGCTTTGCGGGCCCTTAAGGGCGTAGGCCCCACCGTGATTACACGGCTGGAGCAGTTGGGCATTGACTCATTGGAAGTGCTTGGAAAGTCGGACGTGGGTGACATTCTGGCGCAAGCATCGGCAGCAGTCGGGTCGACCTGCTGGAAAAACAGCCCCCAGGCGCGGGCGGCCATTACAGCAGCTGTGGCGCTCGCACAAAAAGCCTGAAAAAAAGGTGTAAACCACAGCCGGAATGCTGAACGTTTTTATGACCATCACCCATCAATTTAAGGCGAACAACGTAACTGTGGCGAGCAGGCTTGCCCTGCGTTGGGCTGCGAAGCAGCCCCAGCTCCCTCTAACTGACACATCACGTCGCCTGAATTGGCTTGCACCGGGCCAAGCCCGCTCACCACAAGGCCACTCAATCAATCGATAATCACATCGCGACCTTCCGCCTTCAAACGGGCTAGGTTGTCCTTCATCTGCTGCAGCCGCTCAGGCGCATGCCCCTGCCACTTCGTCACCTCAGCCACCACTCGCAGCGGCTCCAGCGAGCGATAGGACTGCGTGGGGTTGCCGGCAAATTTCTTATCCGTCACGTTGGGGTCGTCCACGATCGGCCCGGTGGGCTCTACCACATAAATCCGCTCTGCCCCCTCGCCCAGCGCCGGTTCCGCGCCCCAGATTGCAGCGTCCAACGTGCCCGCAAAATAGACCCAGGACAGCGGTTTGTCCGTTGTGAAGTTGGAGGGGTAGCCGACGCAAATGGTGTCGCCTGGCTCCAGGTCAGCCCGGGTGCCGTGGAAGAACTGGCGGGTGAATACGCCGGCAGTAGTGGACATGGGCTGGGTGATCCTTGGAGGAAGGGAGATGGGGGTAATAACACAAAAAATGGATGAAATGGAGAAGCCAAAACAGTGATGGCGCTGTTGCTGAGCCTTCTGGAACGCCAAGCACTGTACGCTCCGGTTGCTATGGCGGTAACGGCTTAATAAAAGAAAGGGATGGATTCATGTCACTGAACATAGGTCCGCCCCTTCTCTCGGCAGCAGAGCATCAGCGCTGGTCGATTTCTATTTTTTGCGTGGGATCGGGGCTGTACTTTTGGCGTTTTAATTGCGGATCGCCCTTGGCCAGGCAGAAGAAGAATATCTCCGCCTCCCCGCAGCCGCCGTGCAAGGCGCATTCGCTTGACTGCATATGGTCCAGAAGAATTTCCCGGCCCTGAGACTCACAAAACAGGTTCGCTTCTTTCAGCGCCTGGCCTTTCGCCGAGGCTGGCCCGCCAAGGGGAACCCGCGTTGAGATGGTGTAGGTGTCAGGTCCCACTTTTATAGGACCGCTGTCGGCGCAGGCCGTGAGCATCGCCGTGACTAAAACCATTAGCCATATTTTCATTGTTATCCCCCAGGAAAGGCATGAGGGTACATGGCACCTCGCCAGCTTGCTTTACAATTTCAATTTTTCAACGGCGCTAAGCTGCTCTGCTTGATCTCGGAGATTTCCCACAACCTGACGAGGTTGAGCCATAGGAAGTGACTTGGTTAGGATTTGCCGTCGCAGTAAGTACTGTGACCGGGCGTCGCAACCTGAATTGTCTGAGTATTGTTCTATGGAGCACTACTGATGAAAACAAACTCAATCGATAACAAGTTCACCAATAGCGCACTCATCGTGAGGCCCGGCTTAAGTCAAGAGGAAGCGCTTGTGAATGCAAGTGAACTTCTTGAGTCAGCACTGGCTACCGCTAATGAGCAGGCGTTCTCTTCAAGCGGATCACAGAGCCTCCAACTATTCGGGTTGGCCCAGCTAATTCAGAGCGCGGGGCTTCTTGTAAATGCTGCACTGGAGGAATCAAGTCCAGTTTTGCGCACATGATTGATTAAAGGGACCGGCGGGCCATACCACTCGTTTAGCTTTTAGAAAAGTAGTCTGGCCCTACCTTATTCTTCATCCGGTTCTTTCAGATCTAAGCGCACTCCACTTGCGGCAGCCATCAAGCGGTTAAGTGAGCGGACTGACTGCGAAAGCGCGAGCGACAAGGGATCACCAAATTGCTCCAGCCCTTCTCCAGAAAGGAAATCAATCAAACCAGCAATTTCCGAGAAGTCCAGTTCGACAAGGTAGTCACATTCACTGGTATCGGAAATCTTGCACCGTTTGTGTAGAAGGTGGATAGCAGGCCCACGAATTGTCGTGCCGCGGCTCATTAGCCCTGACGACAATGCAAATGGCTTAGCTTTTGATTTTCTCTTTTGAATTCGGGCCCAAAAATCGTTTCCATTGGAACCCTTTCGATGAATCTCCATAATTATTCTCCTTAAGCCGAACCACAACCAGACTTTCCTGCGCCCAATAAAAAACCCCGTAGACGTTAATCTACGGGGTTTTCAAGAGTGGAGGCCGAGGTCGGAATCGAACCGGCGTAGGCGGATTTGCAATCCGCTGCATAACCATTTTGCTACTCGGCCTCAAACGATCAACGCCCTGACTACTGACATTCACCGCATAAAAACTTGAGTGGGCTATAAAACCCTGCCTCTACTCTAACTCATTGAATACATTGAAGTTTTAAAAGCTTCGTTGCGTTCGATGGGCGCCATTATGTACGCATTTGCTTTTGCCTGCAACCCCTTGATTTCAAAAATATTTCGTATTGCCATCAAGGGGTTGCGGGCCTGCCCTACTCCTGGATGCGCTGCTGCTGATAGTGCGGGTCGGCCTTGATCTGGGCTTCGGTGAAGGGCAGCGGGCGCAGCTTTTTCTCGGAGAAGGCTTGGGTCTGGTCCTTGGCGTGTTTGGATGCGGGGTTGCTGGATTCGGAGAGGGCCAGCACGCCCAGTGCCTGTGGGCCTTTGTCGTCGAAGGTAACGATTTGCAGGTAGCTGGTGCCGCTGACGACTTCGCGTTTGCCGTCGGCGCGGGGCACGGTTTGCATGACGTTGTAGATGCCCAGTTGTTGCGGGCCGCCGTGCATGGGGGTTTGGCCGCTGACCTGGATGTCGCCCCAGCGGGTGGCCTTGAGTTTACTGACCTCTTCACTGGAGGCCAGCATGGCTTCGCGCAGGGCTTTGGCGACATCTTCGCGGTCGATGGCCAGGCCACGGGGTGTGGTCAACGGCTGCGCCGGGTCGAAGGCAACGCGCCAGGCGTCGGGGATTTGTTGCAGGTGTTCGACCAGGTTAATGAAATGCACCAGGCCGATGCCGCTGTCGAGGTTGGCGTGCTGGTCCCAGGCTTTCAGGCTGGTACACAACGATTGCAGCGCGGCGGCGTCGGTGCCCAGATGCTTGGCGCAGAACTCAAGCAGATCCGGCATGACCTGGCCAGCGAGGTACACCTCGTTGTCCATGACCATGTTTTGCAGGTCGGCCACGCTGATCGGTTGCTTCTCCAGGGATTGCAGGCGTTGCACGGCGAAACGTGCGCGCGGGCCGAGGCCGATGTGGTCCTGACTGATCACTGGAGAAAAACCCGTGAGTGGTGCCTTGGGGTTGGCCAGCCACGCCGAGTCGTTGGAGTGTTGCACATAGTCGCTGCGTTGCAGTTGCGGCAACTGGTCGGCAGCAAAGATGCCCGGCTGCGCCGCACGCGGGTCAACTTCCCAGGCGCAGGCGCTGTGGGCGCCGTCGAGCATGATCATTTGCAGGCCGGCGCGTGGGTCGCTGCATTGCGCCAGTTTGGCGGCGCTGACGTTGGGCACCACCGACAGGTTCATGTACAGGCTTTGGCCCTGGTCGTCGGCGGCCACGGTATTGACCCACGGTATGCCTTGCAGGGTGTGCACCGAGGTTTGCAGTTCTTTAAGGCTGCTGGCGCGGTTCATCGCGTACCACTGTTGCAGCACGCGGTCGTTACCCAGGTTGGCGTCGCGCAGGCTGAAGGCGTAGTGACTGTCCCAGTCGAGTTTGCCGGGCCATTGCACCACCGGGCCGAATTGCGAACTGTAGACCGTATGAGTGACCTCTTTGAGGCTGCCATCGGGTTGTTTGACTTGGACCTTCACCGCACGATGCTCCATAGCGATGGATTTCCCATCCAGCAGATAACGCGTGGAATCCTTGGGATCGAGGGTCAGCCGATACAGCGTGAAATGCTTGGACGTGTCCACCGTGTGGGTCCAGGCCACGTGCTGGTTAAAGCCGATATTGATCACCGGCAAGCCCGGCAGTGCTGCGCCCATCACGTCCAGTTGGCCCGGGATGGTCAGGTGCATTTCATAAAAACGCATGCCACCGACCCACGGAAAATGCGGATTGGCCAGCAGCATGCCACGGCCATTAAACGAACGATCACGACCCACGGCCACGGCGTTGCTGCCACGGTCAAGGTTGAAGCGTTGTTGATTGGCTGCGGCCAGCGCAAAGGCTTTGACGCTCGGTTGCACATCGGCAGTGGCTTGCGGCGGCGTGGCACCGACCAGAGCTTCGGCGAATTGGCCGACACCGCCTTCCACCAGCAGCCTGCGCGTCAGCTTGACCAGGTCTTGCACTACCAGCGGGCGCACCCACGCGGCGTGACACTGGGTCGGTGCGCCCTGCTCTTTCAGATAACGGTTGTAGCCGGCGACATAGCCTTCGATGCGCTGCTGCATCTGTGGGGTTTGCGCCTTCCAGAATGCGGCAACCGCCAGGGGCGTATTCAGCCAGTTGAAAAACACATCACTGGCGAGGTTGTTGCGCTCTTCGAGGGTCGCCTGGTCCGGGCCGAAAAACCGCGCGCGCTCGCCGTTCACCGTGACCACTTCATTGGCCAGCAGGCACAGGTTGTCTTGCGCGTACGCGTAACCAATGCCGTAGCCCAGGCCACGCTCATCATTGGCGCGGATGTGCGGCACGCCGAAGGTGGTGCGGCGAATATCGGCTGAAGCCTGTGTCACCTGTTCACGCGCTGAAGCATTCAGGCTCAGCCCCAGCAACAGCCCTGCGACGCACGCCTTGGACAACCGGTTGGAAATAATCACGCAAACTCCACAGTCAAATTGAACACCCTTACAAGGGGCAACGACCCCACCGTAAGAACGCAGGCAACCGGGAATAATTTAGCCGCAGCGCGTGTTTTTTAAAGGTGGCTGACGTGTGTCATAGCGGATACCGACAAAATTTCTACATCCGGGACTTCATGATTTCGCTCGCTCGTTCGTCTTATTCAATAAGAGCGCCATCATTTTCCTGATCAGGCTCTGATAAGGAGTTTTTGCATGTACAACCCGCAACCGCCCACGGATGGACATTCATCGGCTGCCGACGCCAATTACGACGGTGGCGCACAAGCGTTCGGCAAAGCGCCGGAGCACGGCAACCAGCGTATCCGCCATTTGCTCAAGTGCTTCGGTTTGCGCACCAGCCTGATCCGGCTGAAGGTCATCGACGCGCTGCTCACCGCCGCCGACAACCAGCGCACATTGGGCGTGCGCGGCGTGCACAGCCATTTGCTCGATCTGGGCATTCCGTTGTCGTTTCTCAGCGTGCGCGAGGTGCTAAAGCGCCTGTGCAGCGAGGGCGTGATCACCCTCAATGCCGATAAAAGCTACAGCCTCCATGCAGAGGCTGCCAAAGTGCTCGACAGTCGCGCCTGACGCTTTCACCCGGCGCGCTAGCAGGCATCAGAAGTGAGGCTTGACCTTGCGACGCATGATGCCGTTGATCACCACTACCACCACGGCAATCGCAATCGCCAGGTACTGGAACGTTTTTTCGCTGATCACGCCGGTGTTTTGCAGATAAGACAGGCCAAACATCGACGCCAGTACTGCCAGGGCGATCAGAATCGAATATTTCAAACGTTGCTTTTGGGTCATGACGGGTTCCTGAAGCTTAAGAATGTATCCACTTTGTATCGCCGAGCATGCCAAGCACATACCCGGTTACGGGGATGGCACCGGTTCGGCAGGGTCATATGTTACAGGCGCTGAGAAATTTTGGCTTGTTCCGCGCCTGATTGAACCTGTCGGTACTCTAGAGGATGTAAAAATGCTCCGTCGAATCACACTGCTGATTCCATTGCTGATCATGTTGACCATGAGCGGCTGCTTCTTTTTCCCTCGCGGCGGCGGTGGCGGCTGGCACGACCATCGCTACGATGGCGGCCCTGGCTACGAGCACCGCTGATACCAGGCGCCTCTCGCTTTCCAGGACGGAAAGCGAGATGTTCGCCGTTCAGCCGGCATGCACCCAACGCTGATGCAACCACCGCGCAAACGCATCCAGCGCAAACCCCAGCAAGCCGATCACCACCACCATCGCCATCAACTCCGAATACGCCAGGCGGTCACGGGTGTCGAGGATGTAATACCCCAGCCCCGCGCTCACCCCGAGCATCTCGCACGGCACCAGCACGATCCACAAAATGCCGATGGCCAGGCGCACGCCGGTCAGCACATGCCCGACCACGCCAGGGATGATCACCCGTCGCAGGTTTTCCCAACGCGTGGCACTCAGGCTTTTGCTCAACTGCAACCAACGCGGGTCCAACTGGCGTACGCCAGCGGCGGTGTTGAGCATGATCGGCCACACTGCGGCAAACGCCAGCAGGAAGTAGATGGGCTGGTCGCCCACGCCCATCAACATCACCACGATGGGCATCCAGGACAGTGGCGAAATCATCCGCAGAAACTGGAACGCCGGTGTGGTAGCCGCTTCCAGGTTGCGCGAACTGCCCACCAGCAGCCCCAACGGCACACCCACCAACAGCGCCAGAAACAGCCCAACGAATATGCGTTTCAGGCTCACCGCGATGTGCAGATACAGCTCGCTGCGCCCAAGCAATTCCCACAAGCTGCTGGCGGTTGCTGCGAGCGAGAAGCGCGCCGACAAACCATCGGCGTCGCCAAACACTTTTACGCCCAGCCACCACAGCAACAGCAAGCTGGCCAAACCACTCAGCCCCAGCCACCAGCCAGGGATTCTGCCGCTGTTCAAACGCCGATCTCCTCGTGCCGTGCGTAACCGTCGGGCAAGCCGAAGGTTTTCATGCCGCCCACGGATTCGATGGCATTGCGCACGAAGCGGTCGTCCACCAGGTCCTTGGCCACGAACGTTGGGTCCAGGTCAGCGAGGAATTTCTTGTCGCCTTCGATCAAAGTGTCCTTCAAGCGCCGGACCAATTCCTCGGTGTAGCTGGGAAATGGGTACGGCTGGAAGTCGATGCGATGCTCGTCCCAGTTGGCATGCTGGATCGCGCCGTCAGCCAGGTACGCGGCACGGTCGGCGGCGGCCGGGGCCAGCACCTTGCTCAACACCGGCTCGGCGTGCGGTGTATAGCGGTTCGGGCCGTCCTTGGACAGCAGCTTCACCGCCTCTTCGCGGTTATCACGGGTCCACACCTGCGCCTTGACGATGGCATTGACCACCTTCTGCGACCACTCCGGGCGGTTGGTCAGGTCATGCTCGTGCATGAACACCACGCAGCACGCATGATTGCGCCACACATCGCCGGTAAAGCGCTGCACACGACCGACCTTGAGGTTTTCCGCGAGGGCGTTGAACGGCTCGGCGACGATATAGCCGTCGATGCGCTTGCTCGCCAATGCAGGCGGCATGTCCGAAGGCGGCAACACAATCAGGTTGACCTCATTGGCGGCTATCGCAGCACCGGCAGCACGCGCCACCGGCGTCAGCCCGTTGTCGCGGAACAGTTGCTGCACCACTACGTTGTGGATCGAGTACCAGAACGGAATCGCCACCGACTTGCCGCCCAGTTGCTTCACCTCGGTAATGCCCGGCGAAACCGTCAGGCCCGAACCGCCGACATGGTTCCAGGCCACGACTTTGGCCGGCACCTTGCTGCCGTAGCGCGCCCATACCGTCATCGGCGACAGCAAGTGAATCACGTTGACCTGCCCGGAAATAAACGCCTCGATCACCTGCGCCCAACTGCGCAACAGCACCGGGCGTTCGGCCTTGATGCCTTCGGCCTCGAACAAGCCGTTGTTATGCGCGACGAGCAAGGGCGTGGCGTCGGTGATCGGCAGATAGCCGATACGCACCGGCGCATCCGGTTCATTGGCGGCGCGGGCTTGCAGGCTGCTGAGTAACGGCAAGGCACCGGCGGCACTGAGCACCGCCGAGAGTTTGAGAAAGTCACGGCGCGAGTGCGTAAGGTCATCCAGACACATGTGAAAACTCCTGTTGGTCAATGGGGTGGGGTTGAGGGCGGCTCACCTGCCGTAAGGTTTTCAGAATCTCGATGCGCAACGCGCCGATGGCTTCAACCTGCTCTTCGCGCGGTTGTGGCAGATCGATGTGCCATTCGCCCAAGGTCCGCGCCGGGCGGTTGCCCAATAGCAGGATGCGGTCGGACAGCAGCAGCGCTTCATCAATGTCGTGGGTGATCAATACCGCCGCCGACCCTTGCTCACGGTTGACCTTGAGCAGCAGGTGCTGCATGTCGGCGCGGGTGACTTCATCCAGCGCGCCGAACGGTTCATCCAGCAGCAGCACTTGTGGCTGGCGGGCCAGGCAGCGGGCCAACGCGGTGCGCTGGGCCATGCCGCCGGACAACTGCGCAGGGAATTGCTGACGCGCATGTTCCAGGCCGACCGCCGCAATGGCGTGGTCGACGCGCTGGCGGCGCTCGTCAGGGCTCAAGTGCGGCTGACGGGCGAAATCCAGGCCAAAGGCGACGTTCTTTTCCAGGTTCAGCCAGGGCAACAGGCTGGGGTCTTGAAACGCCACTGCGACCCGTGGATGCGGCCCGGCCAGCGGCTCGCCCAGCACCTGCACGCTGCCGCCCTGGGGCGCTTGCAAACCGGCCAGCACGCGCAGCAGGCTGGACTTGCCCACGCCGCTGGGGCCGAGGATCGACACCACTTCGCCCGCTTGCAGCTGCAAGTCAAACCCTTGCAACACCGGCCCGCTGGCATAGCCCAGGCAAATACCCTGGGCGTGCATTACCGCCTGGCTCATAGATTGGCCTGACGGTGCAGCTCGGTGCGCAGTTGCACCAGGCTTGGCGTCACGATCGGCACAAAGGCCGACTCGCGCCAGCGCCGTGCAAAGCCACTGCCATGGGCGGTGAGGTAGGCCTTGCCGCCGCTGGCTTGCAGTTCGAGCTGCACCGCGCTGGCGGCCGTTTCCGCCAAGGCGATACGCAGTTTGAACAAAGGCACCGGCTCGACGGCAAAACGCCCGGCCAACAGGCCACTTTTGAGTTCTGTGACCAGGTGATCCAGGGTCGCTCGCAAGGCTTCCAGCTCGTCACGCAACACCGTGCGTGATGAGCCCAAGTGGTTGGCCACCTCCGCCAGGGAGCGCCGCGCCAGGCCGATGGACATGCCACATTGCAACCCCAGAAACGCCGGGCGTACGGCCGGCAGGAACTTGCGTGCATCTTCATGCAGCAACCAGTCGCGGCTCAGCTCCACGCCTTCCAGACCGAGGGCTGCGGTGTTGCTCGATTGCAGGCCCATCAGTTCCAGGTCACGCGAGCGCTGCAGCCCTGCGACCGAATCCGGGATGGCCAGGATAAACGGCGCGCCGCCGCCGGCATGCTCGATCGCCGCGGCCGCAACAAAACCGTTCTTGCGCAGGTTGGTCACCCAGTGCAGGCGGCCATTAAGGGTCCAACCGTCTTCGGTCGGCTCCGCGCTGATTTGCAGGGTCTCGATGCCGGACAAAAACTTCATCGCGTTCGACAGCCCGGTGGCCCCGGCCAGCTTGCCCCTGAGCAGGTCCGGCAACAGTTGCTCGCGCAGCCGCTCATTGGGGCTCTGCAGCAAATATTCGATAAAAGAGCGCTGGCCCCAACACACAAATGCCGCCGCCAGGGAATGGCTGGCGACATTGGCAATGGCTTCTACTGCGCCGGTCACATCACCGCCCAGGCCGCCCAGCGCTTTGGGTACTCCAATACTTAATACATTCGACTCTGCCAGCCTTGGCAGCACTTCCTGTGGATCGCAACTGCCCACATCCAGGGCCTGCGCTTGAACATCGAGCCAACGGCTCAAGATTGGGTCAAGCATTCGTTTCTCCTTTTTACAGCAGGTGGACCATCGCCGATTCAGCTTGCCGGTTTTTCCCAACGGTATTGCGCCAGCTCCGGGTTCAGCGGGGTACGGGCAAACACGTTAGCGAAGTTGCACAGGGTTGCCAGGCTGACGCCCAAAATAACTTCCAACGCCTGGCCATCGGTATAACCGGCGGCGCGGAACGCTTCAAAACCCGCGTCGCTGACATCACCACGGGTGGCGATCACTTCACGGGTGAACGCAGCGAGTGTCTCATAACGAGCGTTGGGCAATTCACCACGCTGGCGCAGGGCGTCAATCACGTCTTCGGGCAGCTTGGCTTTATTGCGCGCGACAGCGGTGTGGCCGGCCACGCAGAAATCGCAGCCGTGGGTGGTGGCGGCAATCAACTGCACCACTTCGCGGTCGGCCAGGCTCAGCTCAGACTTGGCGTTGAGCCCGGACACGGTGATGTAGGTTTCCAGCGCCGCCGGTGCATTGGCCAACACGGCGAGCAAGTTAGGGATGAAACCCGAGCCTTTGAGGGCATTTTCCAGGAAGGGCTTGGCCGCATCCGGGGCGGTTTCGGGGGTGAGCAACGGTACACGGGACATGGAGTGGTCTCCTGATGGGTTCATCACCTAAGTCTGTTGGTTATAAAAAAACGCCTCAATAGGCTAAAGTAGCGATTACTTGCTCTAGAGTCTTTACGTTAGATGAATTCGTCCAGTGCGCTCGTTGATTGGTTATTAGACAGCCTCGAACTCAACACCAGCCTGTTCCACGTGGGCCGCTATTGCGGTGCCTGGCATGCCAGCACCCATGGGCTGGCCAGCGCGAGCTTCCACCTGGTTGTGCAGGGCCAATGCTGGTTGCATATTGACGGTGAACCCCTGCCCCAACACCTGAATAATGGTGATGCGGTGTTTCTGCTGCGTGACCTTGAGTATCGGTTGTCTGGTGAAGCGACGGCGCAGGGCGCACAGGAATGCCCGCGCCGACCAATGCAGGCACTGGATAGCAGCGCCGAGGATGGCGTCGGCCTGGTCTGCGGCTTTTTTCACTTCCATTCCGGTTTGTCGGCGATGATCGTCGACAGCTTGCCCGCCTGGATTATCCTGCGCGCCGGCGACCCTTCGCTGACCGCCGCGCGCAATCTCTTCGAATTGATTTTGCAGGAATGTGAGCGCGTACCCGCGCCCTCCTCGGCATTGCTCGAGCGCTTGTGCCATTTATTGTTTCTGTATGTGCTGCGTCAGCAAGTCATCGATAACACCGAACTGGGCGGTTTGGCAGCGCTGGGCCGCCAACCGGCGTTCGCCGAACTGCTCGAGCAATTGATCGCACGCCCGGCAGACCCATGGACCCTGGAAAGCATGGCGGCCTGCACCGGCTTGTCGCGCTCGGCATTTTTCAAGCGCTTCAGCGAGCTGTGCGGGCAATCGCCGGGGCACGTGCTGTTGATGATGCGCATGCGCCATGCGTGCCGCCTGTTCAAAGAAGACATGACCGTTGCCGATGTGTCGCTGGCGGTGGGCTACCAATCGGTGGCGGCATTCACTCGCGCGTTCCACAAGACCACCGGCCAGCAGCCTGGGGCTTATCGCAAAGGTCAATGGCAGAATTAGCAAACACGAATGTCGGCTTGCTTACCATCGGCTGTAAGAAATGGAACTGTGTTGCGGGTTAATTCCACACAGCGAGTCCATGACTCACTGGCATTAGAACTATGACTCCTAGCTCGCTCGCTTACGCCCCGCAGCCTGGCAATCGCGCTGACACACACCCCACACCAGCTCCTGCCCCACGGGAATCCATTTATAACGCTCCGGATTTTTACGCCCCAGGTACTGGCCGAACTCGAACCAAAGCCGAGACATTACTCAATGATGGCTACGTAAAAATCACCCAGCAGGCCAAATGGGACATATATGCCCAACCGCCTAAAATCGAGCGCGTCACCCTGACACTGGAAACCGGTAATGCCGCCGACACGCTCCATGTCGGCAATAACCCTGATGGAAGTTTGCAGGTGCAGATCAATGGTAAGTCTTACCGGTTCGACGCCAAGGGTAAAAACGGTGAGCCCATTGAGTTACATATCAAAACCAATGGCGGTCATGACCATCTGACCATCAGCCCTACAGTCGATAACCCCGTCACGTTTGAAGGCGGTGATGGGGATGACACCTTTATCGCCGGGGCAGGCAGGACCAGTGCACTGGGCGGTGCAGGTGACGACAAGCTTTGGCTGGGCTCGGGAACAGGCTACGCCGAAGGCAATGACGGTGACGACTTGATCGTCGGCGGAACCGGCAATACGGTCATTTACGGTGGCAACGGCAAGGATCACCTCTATGCCGGTATAGGGCCGGCTGGCAAGCAAAGCTATGTTGATGGCGGCAACGGCGACGACCACCTGTACGCCGGCAGCGGGCATTCTGTCCTTCACGGCGGCAAGGGTGACGATCACCTGCTGGGAACAGATCGTACGACCTTTTACACGGGTAAAGGCCGAGATCGGATCTGGAACAACCGACCTGGCGATCTTATTTATGCAAAAGCTGGAGACGCCTACGACCGGTCTCAGGGCTCAAAATTTGTCGAGGTAAAACCAAGCTTCGCGGGAAATGAAGGTTTCAAAGTCAGTGGTCGTCCCGAATTCAAACAACGGGTCGATGACGACTTCGAATTCCTGCGCAGCTCGCCCAATGGGCAAAAGATACTCAGAGACATGGACAAGGAAGCGCTGAAGGCCGGGGGCAAGGTTGAGATCCAGGAGTCGACCGACGGAAGCCACTACTTGTTTCGCAGCCGCGAACTGGGCAGAGCTCAGCGCGCCGGTGAGCTGAACATAAGCGCTGAGGACCCTAGAAGCGGCGTGATCACCCATAACAGGCCCGGCTCACGTGCCGACGCGGGGGTGGTGTATTACGATCCGACAGTTTCAGGCGATGAGAGAGGCCTCCTGTTTATCCCGCCAGTCGTTGGTTTGGTGCATGAAATCGGGCATGCCTACAACGGCGCGACCGGGACAAACCTACCCGGTAAAACCTCGGAGCGGTCGGCGTACGATCCTGCGTTCAAAGACACAGTCAAAAACGTTGAGTTTCAGGTCGTCGGCTTACCGGGCAGCACCGCGCAGCCTTTTGACTTCGACAACGACCCGTCTACCCCGCCCACCACCATCAACCCCGAACACTTCACGGAAAATGGCATGCACCGTGAAATGGGTCGGCCTTTGCGCAAGAGCTACCTGGTCTGACCCTGTGCGTTCGAGCGTCACCGCACATAGGCCAGGTAACGCTTGAGCCATCCAGGCGCGAGCGACATATCCAGTCGCAAGCTCTGCGCGGCTGCCAGGAACGCTTGCGCATCGAGCGTCCACGTAAGAGAAGCCCTGACATGCAGTCAGGTTTTCTACGTTGGTCATCGAGAAGGACATCAGCATGCTCTCTCCCTACGCTTACGCTCCAGCAACCGTGCGTCACCTGGTACCCAGCGTCGAGCCAGTCAAACCTGCACGTTCACCCTACGACCCACCGTCTGACCTGGCGCCAGGCGCAAAAGCCGCTAGAACACATGAACTGCTCAAAAAAGGCGATGTGACCTTCAGCCGGGAAATCACCTGGAGCACCGTGGGTTCCGAAAAACCCAGGATTGTGTCCAATCGGCTAATAGTTGAAAGCGGCAATGATGCCGACAAGATTCAGGTGCGCAGTTGGCCTGGAGACAAGTTGCAGTTCCTCGTCAATGGCAGGTCGTATGTGCTCGACGCCCAAGCACAACAAGGCCCGCAGCCGAGCCTTTTGATCAAGACCAACGGTGGCGACGACAAGGTCAGCATTGATGATGACGTCATGCACGTCGTGGAAATTCACGGTGGCGAAGGCAACGACATCCTCAAGGCGGGTGGAGGCCCCAGCGCACTCTATGGTGGAGGTGGCAACGATGAACTGTGGTTGGGGCGCGGCTACGGCTATGCGCAAGGGGACGACGGCGACGACCTGATCGTGGGCGGCTACGGCACCAGCGTCATGTTCGGCAATAATGGCAACGACCGCATCTATAGCAAGACCGGCGCTAAGGACTCAGAAAATTTGATGTTCGGTGGTGACGGCAACGACGTGCTCTATGCCACTGACGGCAAAAATCATCTGAACGGTGGCAACGGTAATAACCAACTGTTTGTGAATGACCGCACAACCCGCTACAACGGTGGAGGTTCCGACCGCGTCCAGGATAGCCGCAGCGAAAACGAATTTTCATTCATGCCCCTGGCGGTTGGCACCGACCCCCTTCCTCACCCTTGACTGAAGTGAAACAGGGCAAAGCGGGCAACAGGTAACCCGGCAGCACGTTTTGCGAACAGGCGACCTTGCGCAACGAACGCCAACAAGGTCGCCGCCAACCCGACAACTTCGCACCATCGCACCTAAAGCTCCTCCTCGCCAAGCCGATAGCCCTACGAAGCTCTAACAAAGCCGCGTCGACAATAACGCTTCGTAAGGACGACCCCATGCCCCCACTGCGCTCCATCCAAACCCGCTATACCCTGTTTCTGGTGTTGTTCGTCCTGCTGATATTGGTGTTGACCGTCGTCGGTATCGGCCAGTTGGTGGCCCCCACGCTGCGCCATACCGAAGAGCAGGTGGTGCTCAACCGCGTCGCCGAAGTGGCTGAACGCATCAAGGGCGAACTGAACAAGGTTCAGGCCCAGCAACGCAGCATCACCCAAACCATTCCCCTGCTCGACAGCGACGCCATCGACAAGGTGCTGCCCGGCCTGGTGGACCAGTATGGCGAGCTGAAAGTCTTCGGCGGCGGTATCTGGCCGCTGCCCAACCAGCGCGCGCCAGGGCGCAACAAGTTCAGCACCTTCTGGCACCGCGATGCCTCGGGCAAGCTGGCGGTCAATACGTTCTGGAACAGCGACGCCGCACCCAACTACTACGACCAGAGCTGGTACAAAGGCGGCCTCGCCTCGCCACGCGGCCAGTGCGCCTGGGCGGCGGCCTACAAGGACGACGCCAGCCAGGAGCCGCGCACCAACTGCGCCATGGCCATCGAGCGTGACGGCGCGGCGTATGGCGTGGCCACCATTGACGTGACCCTGGGGTTCTTCAATGAATTGGTGGCCAGCAAGGAAAAAGACATCGGCGGCCAGATGCTGATCGTCGAAGGCGACGGCAAGATCATCAGCAACAGTTCACGCATCAGTGGCCCGGTGGTGTTAAAGAACATCAGCGAACTGGCCGGCACCTCGGCGTTTGCCGCCCAGGTGAGTAAAGCCCTGGCCCATCGCGACCAGGTGCTTGTGCGCACCGAGTTCGACAACCAAGGCGTGGCCAGCACCTTCTACTTGCGCCCGATCGAGGGCACGCCGTGGTTCCTCGCCACCGCCCTGCCCACCTCGTTGATCACCGCCCAACGTGATGACGTGCTCGGCAGCCTGGCCCTGCTGCAAATCCCCATGGTGTTGCTGCTGGTGCTGTTGGCCGCTTATGCGATCCGCCAACTGGTGCAGCGCATGAAGTCACTGAAAACCAATATTGATGCATTGTCAGCCGGCGACGCCGACCTGACGCGGCGCATCACTATTCGCGCCGAGGATGAACTGGGCGCCATCGGCCATTCAGTCAACCACTTTATCGTCTACCTGCAGAACATGATTGGTGAGGTGACCCAGGCCACGGGCGCCATGTCGTCGAGCCTGGCGCAGTTGCAGCAGACCTCGGCCCATACCAACCAGATTCTGGTACGCCACGCCTCGGAGACCGACCAGACCGTTACCGCCATCACCGAAATGAGCTCGACTGCCGACACTGTGGCGCAAAACGCGGCGCAAACCGCTTCGTTTACCCAGCGCGCCAACGAGCATGCCGACCGCTCCCGCGTGGTAGTGGGCGAAGCGTCCACCAGTGTCAGCGCCTTGATTGGCGAAGTCGCCAGCGCCACCCACACCGTGGAGGCGATGCGCCAGGACGCTGCACGCATCACCGAAACCCTCGGCGTGATCGGCGCGATTGCCGGCCAGACCAACCTGCTGGCCCTTAACGCCGCCATTGAAGCAGCGCGGGCCGGCGAGCAAGGCCGTGGTTTTGCGGTGGTGGCCGATGAAGTGCGGGCGCTGGCGGCACGCACCCAGGCCAGCACCTCGCAGATCAACGAGATGCTCGCGCGCCTGACCACGGGCGTGAGTTCGTCGGTGGCGGCCATGGAAAACACCCAGGCCAGTTGCCAGTCGGCGGCGGATGCCACGGCGCGGGTGAACACCGGGCTGGATGAGATGGCCGGTTCCGTCAGCCATATCAATAACCTCAGCACCCAGATCGCCACGGCCGCCGAGCAGCAAAGCGCGGTGACCGAGGAGATCAACCGCAGCATGGTGCAGATCCGACAGATGGTCGACGAGTTGGTAGAAAGCGGCCATGCCACGCAAACCAACACCCAGAGCCTGCTGGACGCCAATGGCCGAGTGATTGCGTTGATGAGCCGCTTCAAGGTGCGCTGATAATTTACTGAGACACTCCCGTGCAATGCGCGGGAGTGGGACTATTCTGACAGTTCTCAGGACAAAATCTCGCCACACAGGAGGTGTGTCATGCATGCAACTGAGCATTCGGTCCGCTTGGAGCGGATCAGTCAGGAGCGCTTCATCCAGGCACCTATCGAGGTCATCTACGACTACGTGACCCAGCCGGATCGCTGGCACGAGTGGCACCCCACTTCCCTGAGTGCCGACACCGGCACCAGCGGTTCACTGCCGGTCGGCACACGCTTTACCGAAATCATCGACCTGCTGGGCGTGCGCGTGCCCATGAGCTATCGCGTGCAGATCGCCCGTCGTCCCAGTGAATTCAAGACCGTGTTCACCTCCCTGGCGGTAGACGGCTCGATTCACTACTTCCTGCAACCCCATCGTAACGGCACCTTGTTCAAGCGTGTGCTGACCTACGAGACCGAATTGCAACTGGCCACCTTGCACGAGCGCATGGTCGAGCTGTCGGGCATTGCGCTGGACCAGCTCAAGCACCGGCTGGAAAACGCGGCCTTCGTATAATTTAGAAACATTACTCCCTCACCTATCACACTGTGGGAGCTGGCTTGCCTGCGATGACGTCGGTCATGATCGCCGCACATTCCCGATGCCATCCTCTTGCCCACGAGACCCGCATGAAAAACCCCTTGCGACTGGCGTTACTCTGCGCCCTGCTCACCACCACCCTGGCCCACGCGGCCGACCTGATCCCTATCGACGTACACCGCGACGCCAACTGCGGCTGCTGCAAAAAATGGATCAGCCATCTGGAAACCAACGGCTTCAAGGTCAACGACCATGTCGAAGCCGACATGAGCGCCGTCAAACAGCGCCTGGGCGTGGCACCACGCCTGGGCTCGTGCCATACCGCCGTGATTGACGGCAAGTTCGTCGAAGGCCATGTGCCCGCTGAACAAGTGCTGGCGCTGCGCAAGCGCGATGATCTGCTGGGTATTGCCGCACCTGGCATGCCCATGGGTTCGCCCGGCATGGAAATGGGTGAGCGCCGCGAGGCCTATCAAGTCATTGGCCTGACGCGCGATGGTCAGGACGTGGTAGTGGCTGATTACCCGGCCCACTGATTGATGTTCGCCGGTTACCTGGGGCTGTTTTTTGCCGCCTTCGGCGCGGCCACCCTGCTACCGCTGCAATCGGAAGCCGTGCTGGTCGGCCTGCTGCTCAGCGGGCACTACAGCCTGTGGCTGCTGCTGGGTATTGCGACCTTGGGGAATGTGCTTGGGTCGCTGGTCAATTGGTGGCTGGGGTTTTCGGTTGAACGTTTTAAAGAGCGACGCTGGTTTCCGGTCAGCCCCAGGCATCTGGACAAAGTCCGTCGCCATTACGAACGCTGGGGGTACTGGACGTTGTTGCTCAGTTGGGTGCCAATTATTGGTGACCCGCTGACCCTGGTCGCAGGCGTGATGCGCGAACCGCTGTGGCGGTTTTTGCTGCTGGTCACCCTGGCCAAAAGCCTGCGATATAGCGTGCTGGCAGCGCTGACCTTGCACTGGGTGTTAATCCCCACTTAATCCCCTCGCAACAGCATCCGGGCATTCCTATCGGAGCCCTGCCATGTCTCTAATCCGCGCCTTTTGCATCACCGGCTTGCTGACGGCGAGTGCCGCGCCGGCCCTCGCCGCTACCGCCCTCGCCACTACCTATGGCCCCGAGCTGCAAGGCTTTCAATACCCTTATCCGGTTGAACACTTCAGCTTCCTATCCCAAGGCAAAACCCTGCAGATGGGGTATATGGATGTGCCCGCCAAAGGCACCGCCAACGGCCGCAGCGTGGTGCTGATGCACGGCAAGAACTTTTGTGGCGCCACCTGGGAAGACTCGATCAAAGCCTTGAGCGAAGCGGGTTACCGCGTGATCGCGCCGGACCAGATCGGGTTTTGCACGTCCAGCAAGCCTGACCACTACCAGTACAGCTTCCAGCAATTGGCGATCAACACCCATCAACTGCTGGAAAAACTCGGCATTCAGAAGGCCACAATCATCGGCCACTCCACCGGCGGTATGCTCGCCACCCGGTATGCACTGCTGTATCCCACGCAAACCGAGCAACTGGGGCTGGTCAACCCCATCGGCCTGGAAGACTGGAAAGCCCTGGGTGTGCCCTATCGCAGCGTCGACCAGTGGTATGAGCGCGAGCTCAAACTCAGTGCCGACGGCATTCGCCAGTATGAGCTCAACACCTATTACGTCGGGCGCTGGAAGCCTGAGTACGAACGCTGGGTCGATATGCTTGCCGGCCTGAATAAAGGCCCAGGCCATACGCAGGTCGCATGGAACTCGGCGCTGATTTACGACATGATCTTCACCCAGCCGGTGTACTACGAGTTCAAGGATTTGCAGATGCCCACGCTGCTGTTGATCGGTACGTCCGACACCACCGCCATCGGCAGTGACATCGCACCGCCAGCGGTCAAGGCCAGGCTCGGTCACTACGACGTGCTGGGCAAGCAGGCGGCCAAGCTGATCCCCCACGCGACCCTGGTGGAGTTCCCAGGCCTGGGCCACGCACCGCAAATGGAAGAGCCCGCGCAGTTTCATAAAGCACTGTTGCAGGGGCTGAACGCCCTTTAATCCAACCTTTTCGAGGCACAGGTGAATGTCGGTACAGATCGCAGTCATTGATGATTGGCAGAATGTGGCCAGTGGTGTGGTGGATTGGTCGGCATTGGCGTCGGTGGGCCAGGTGCATTTTCTGCACGACTACCCCGCCGATACCGCCACGATGGTCGAACGTTTGCAGACGTTCGACGTGATTTGTGTGATGCGCGAGCGCTCGACCTTCGACCAGACCCTGCTGCAAGGCCTGCCCAAGCTGAAACTGTTGGTGACCGGTGGTATGCGCAACGCGGCCATCGACATTGCCGCGGCCAAAGCCCAGGGCATCCAGGTGTGTGGCAGCGACAGCTACAAGCAGGCGGCACCGGAACTGACCTGGGCGCTGATCATGGCCTCGACCCGCAACCTGCTGGCCGAAGCCAACTCGCTGCGTGCCGGCGGTTGGCAGGTCGGGCTGGGCGGTGATCTGTATGGCAAAACCCTGGGGGTTCTCGGGCTGGGCAGCATCGGCCATAAAGTCGCGCAGTTTGGCCAGGCATTTGGCATGCGCGTAATTGCCTGGAGCGAGAACCTCACGCCGGAACGTGCCGCCGAGGCAGGTGTAAGTTGGGTCAGCAAGCGTGAATTGTTCGAACAGGCGGATATTCTTAGCGTGCATCTGGTACTCAGCGAGCGCAGCCGCGGCCTGGTGGATGCGCAGGCGCTGGGCTGGATGAAACCGAGTGCGCGCCTGGTGAATACCTCACGTGGGCCGATTGTGGATGAGCAGGCGCTGATCGAGGCGTTATCAGCCGGGCAATTGGCAGGGGCTGCGCTGGATGTGTATAGCGAAGAGCCACTACCGACTGATCACCCCTTCCGGCGCTTGCCCAACGTGCTGGCCACGCCCCACGTAGGCTATGTGAGTGAACAGAATTATCGGCAGTTTTATCAGCAGATGATCGAGGACATTCAGGCCTGGGCCAAAGGTGCGCCCATTCGCACGCTCTAGGCATTGTGGCCGAGCGGGCCGGTTGTGATGAGCAGGCTTGTTGTGGCAAACAGGCTTGTTGTGGCGAGCAGGCTTGCCCTGCGTTGGGCTGCGGAGCAGCCCCATAATGAGCACACCGAACTACCTGATGCACCGATTCAGCCATTTGGGAGCGCTGCGCGCTCCAACGCAGGGCAAGCCTGCTCGCCACAGTAAGCCTGCTCGCCACACCTAGGCCGTTCGCCACTATTGCCCCGCCGTTCTCGCAAAATCACAGCAGTCTCGAACTGTGCATATCGTTACAAGTTTTTTGTCCTACAAAAAAGTCCTAGAAACCTTACAGGCTCAGGGATCTGTCCTAGACTCATGACCGATGGGTCCGTTCCAAAACAAAAACCCCGCAAAAAATCGAAACTTTACAACTCTGCCGCAGGTCAAGTTTTTAAGGGAGACGAGCGCAGGCGATTCAGCCGAATGCCCGTCCATCCACTCTTTTTTAGCAATCGGTGCAACTGGCATACGCCTTGCCAGTTTGTACAGTGCTTGTGCGCCTGGCCGCAGGATGTGGCCAATCGGAGCCGATGGCAGCGGGCCATCAGCCGACCAAACATGTAGGAGAGAACTATGATCAGTGCTGCAGTCGATACTCAGGGAGAGCGTTTTAGTCAGACGGCAGGGGGACCGACGTCGTTGGCCGACCTGCCCAACACTGTGCGGCCGATCGTGAGTCAGAGCCCTAATCGAAAGAAAGTCTTGTTTGTGACCTCCGAATTCGCCGATCTGGTGAAAACCGGCGGCCTGGGCGACGTTTCCGCCGCCCTGCCCCGCGCCATGGCGCACCTGCACGATGTACGCGTGCTGATTCCGGGCTACCCGCAGGTGATGGAGAGCGACAACCCGATCCATATCATCGGCGAACTGGGCGGCCACGCGGCGCTGCCGCCGTGCAAGATCGGGCGCATGGACCTCAAGGACGGCCTGGTCATCTACGTGCTGATCTGCCCCGAGCTTTACGAGCGTGAAGGCACGCCCTACGGCGCCAACAACGGCCGCGACTGGCCGGACAACCATATCCGTTTCGCCCGCCTGGGCCTGGCCGCCGCCGACATGGCTGCCAACCTGGCGCAGATCCACTGGTGCCCGGACCTGGTGCACGCCCATGACTGGCCTGCTGGCCTGGCGCCGGCTTATATGCACTGGCGTGGGTCGCGCACCCCCACACTGTTCACCATTCATAACCTCGCTTACCAAGGTGTGGTCAGCCTGGCGTCGACCCCGGAATTGGGCATTCCACCCCATGCCCTGCAACAGGAAGGCATGGAGTTCTACGGCAAGATGTCGTTCCTCAAGGCGGGCATGGCGTACTCCAGCCATATCACCACCGTGAGTGCGACCTACGCCCAGGAAATCACCACCCCGGAATTCGGCTGTGGCCTCGACGGTTTCCTCGCCAGCAAAACCCAGCAAGGTTTGCTCAGCGGGATTCCCAACGGCATCGACGAAAGCTGGGAAACCTCCACCGACACGCACCTGACCCACAATTTCAATATTGGCGACTGGGAAGGCAAGGCGGTGAACGCCGCCCATGTGCGCGAACTGTTCGGCCTGCACGAGTCCACCGGCCCGCTGTTCGCGGTGGTATCGCGCCTGGTGTACCAGAAAGGCCTGGACCTGACCGAAGCGGTCAGCCGCTTTATTGTCGAGAACGGTGGCCAGATCGCCATCATCGGCCGTGGCGAGCCGGAAGAAGAACACGCCATGCGCGAACTCGCCCTGCGCTTCCCGGGCCAGGTCGGCGTGCGAATCGGCTTCAATGAAACCGATGCACGGCGCATGTTTGCCGGCAGCGATTTTCTGCTGATGCCTTCGCGCTATGAGCCGTGTGGCTTGAGCCAGATGTATGCCCAGCGTTTCGGCTCGCTTCCGGTGGCGCGCAATACCGGCGGCTTGGCGGACACCATCGAAAATGGCGTAACCGGCTTCCTGTTCAACGAGTCCACGGTTGAAAGCTATGAAGAGGCGCTGAGCCGCGCCTTCAGGGTATTTGCCAACAAAGGCCTGCTTAACGCGATGCGCAGCCGCGCTATGACCCAACCGTTCAACTGGTGCCAGGCGGTGGAACCCTATGCCGAGCTTTATGAGCAACTGGTGGCCAAGGCGCTGGGGAAACCCACGAAGTAATTATTTGTTTTTGTTTCAAAAAAGGGAGGTCTTCATAGATGCCGTCAAGGACTCTGGAAACCTGGCCCCACGGCGCAATCATGCTGGACGCGCAACACACGCGTTTTGCCTTGTGGGCGCCAGACGCGTTTTATGTCAGCGTTGAATTGCAAGACGGCAAGTCCATCGCCATGTTGCCCAAGGCAGATGGCTGGTTCGAGGTAGAAACCAAGTGCCCGGCGGGCACTTGTTACCGCTATAACATCGACGGCGAACACGACGTGCCCGATCCCGCTTCCCGGGCTCAGGCTGCTGACGTACACGGTTGGAGCATCGTCGTCGATCCCCTCGCCTATCAATGGCGACACAGCCAGTGGCAAGGTCGCCCTTGGCATGAAGCCGTTATCTACGAACTGCATGTGGGCGCAATGGGGGGTTATGCAGCCGTTGAAAAACAGCTGCCACGCCTGGCTGAGCTTGGCGTTACCGCCATTGAATTGATGCCCTTGGCGCAGTTCCCCGGCGAGCGCAATTGGGGCTACGACGGGGTTCTGCCCTACGCCCCGCAAGCCTCCTATGGCTCCCCCGAACAACTCAAGGCGCTGATCGACAGTGCCCACGAGCACGGTTTGGCGGTGATCCTGGATGTGGTCTACAACCACTTCGGCCCCGATGGCAATTACCTGGGCCAGTATGCCCAGGGCTTTTTTGAAGAAGACGTGCACACGCCCTGGGGCGCCGGGATTGATTTTGATCGCCGCGAGGTGCGCGATTTCTTCCTCGATAACGCTCTGATGTGGTTGCTCGAGTACCGCTTCGACGGCCTGCGCCTGGACGCGGTGCACGCCATCGACAACCCCGGTTTCCTCAAGGAACTCGCGCACAGGGTACGCCAGCAGGTGGACACCGGCCGCCACGTGTGGCTGGTACTGGAAAACGAACTCAACCAGGCCAGCCTGCTCAAGCACGACTTTGATGCGCAGTGGAACGACGACTTCCATAACGTGCTACACGTACTGCTCACCGGCGAAACGGATGCGTACTACAGCGACTTCGCGCAAAACCCTACCGAGAAACTCGCGCGCTGCCTGGGCGAAGGTTTTATCTACCAAGGCCACACCACCCGCCACGGCCATGCGCGCGGCGAACCGAGTGGCGACCTGCCACCCAGCGCCTTCGTGGCGTTTTTGCAGAACCACGACCAGGTCGGCAACCGCGCCCTGGGCGAGCGCCTGCACCAGCTGTGCTCGCCCCAGGCGCTGAAAGCAGCCACCACTTTACTGCTGATGTCGCCGATGATTCCGCTGATGTTTATGGGCGATGAAGTCAACGCCGAGCAACCGTTCCTGTTTTTCACCGATCACCACGGTGAGCTGGCCGAAGCCGTGCGCGAGGGTCGGCGCAACGAATTCGCCGACTTCGCCGCGTTCAAAGACCCAGAGCGGCGCGAACACATCCCCGACCCCAATGCGCTGCCGACATTTCTGCAGTCGGCGCCCTTATTCACCGAGAACGCACACGCACAGCTGTACCGCCAGCTGCTGAGCCTGCGCCACCTGCATATCGTGCCGCACTTGCCCGGCAGCGTGGCCCTCGGCGCACAGGTATTGGCCGACGGCGCCGTCACCGCGCGCTGGCGCCTGGGCAACGGCAGCCTGTTGCAGATTGACCTGAACCTGGGCGCCACGCCGCTGGATCACCCGGCGCCGCCGCACCTGCTATTCGAGACGTCTGCCCATGAAGGCGCGCAACTGGCGCCGTTCAGCGCACGCGTCGCCTTATCCCCTGTTGGAGATCACCCTTGAGCGAAGCGAACCTGGAAATACTCGCCAGCCGTGCGGGCCTGGCCGTCGATTGGATCGACGCAAACGGCCGCCCGCAACATGTCAAACCTGAAGCCTTGCGCGCCGTCCTCAAAGGCCTGGGCCACCCGGCCGATACCGACGCCGAGATCGATGCCAGCCTGCTCGAAATGGAACAGGTGCAACACGACAAGCACCTGCCACCGCTGATGACCGTGGACACCGGCGCGGGTCTGGACCTTGCACGTTACTTCGCACCGGACACACCGTGTCGCGTCAGCCTGGAACAGGGCGAAACCCTGGAGTTGCGCCTGGACGGCAATGCCGTACTGCCCGGCGTGATTGCGCTGGGTTATCACCAGGTGCATATCGACGACCAAACCTTCACCCTTGCCGTGGCCCCTACCCATTGCTACAGCGTCGCTGAAGCGGTCGACAGCCAACCCGCCCGCGCCTGGGGCCTGAGCGCGCAACTGTATGCACTGCGGCGCCTGGGCGACGGCGGTTTTGGAGACACCCTGGCGTTGGAGCACTTGGTGCGCAGTGCCGCCGAACGCGGCGCCGACGCGTTGGCCATCAGCCCGATGCATGCGATGTTCAGCGCCGACACCGAGCGCTACAGCCCCTATTCACCGTCCAGCCGCCTGTTCCTCAACAGCCTGTATGCCTCGCCCGGCTGCATCCTTGGCGAGCGCGAAGTGCGCAACGCCATCGAGGCACTGGACCTCACGGATGAGATGCACGCACTGGAACAGCTCACCTTGATCGACTGGCCCGCCGCCGCCCGCGCCAAGCAGGGCGTGTTGCGGGCCTTGTATGAAGATTTCCGCCACGGCCAGCACCCGCAACACGCCGACTTCCTGAGCTTTCGCCAGGCCGGCGGCGAAGCTCTGGAAAATCACTGTCGCTTCGAAGCCATACAGGCCGTGCGCGCCGCCGCCGGTGAAGACCTCGATTGGCGCCACTGGCCCGAAGCATGGCGCACGCCACAAAGCCCGGCGCTGGCGCAATTTGCCGCCGAGCATGCGGATGAAATCGGCTATTTCGCCTTCAGCCAATGGCTGATCGCCCGCAGCCTGGAGCGCGCGCAACAAGCCGCGCGTGGCAGCGGCATGGGCATCGGCCTGATCGCTGACCTGGCCGTGGGCGCCGATGGCGGCGGCAGCCAGGCCTGGAGCCGACAGGATGAGTTGCTGGCCAACCTCACCGTCGGCGCGCCACCCGATATTCTCAACCGCGCCGGTCAAGGTTGGGGCATCTCGGCGTTTTCCCCCGAAGGCCTCAAGCGCAACGGCTTTCGCGCTTTTATCGAGATGCTGCGGGCCAACTTCGCCCACGCCGGCGGCCTGCGCATCGACCATGTAATGGGCCTGCAACGCCTGTGGGTTATCCCCATGGACGCTACGCCGCGCGAAGGCGCCTATTTGTATTACCCGGTGGATGACCTGCTGCGCCTGCTGGCGCTGGAATCCCACCGTCACCAGGCCATCGTGCTCGGTGAAGACCTGGGTACCGTGCCCGATGGCCTGCGTGAAAAACTCAGCGGCCGCTCGATCCTGGGCATGCGCGTGTTGCTGTTTGAACAAAACCACGAAGGCCACTTCAAGCCGATCCTCGATTGGCCGGACGACGCCTTGGCCACCTCCAGCACCCACGACTTGCCAACGCTCAACGGCTGGTGGCACAGCCGCGATATCGAGTGGAATATCCAGCTGGGTCTGATCGATGCGCCCACCGTGGAGCAATGGAGCGAACACCGCCTGCGCGAACGCCAGGCGCTGCGCCAGGCCTTGAGCCAGGACCCGCAGAACTTCGTCGATGAAATCCGCAACGACACCGACCACATGATCGACGCCAGCGTGCGCTACCTGGGCCACACCCGCGCGCCGTTGGTGCTGCTGCCGTTGGAAGACGCGCTGGGCATCGAAGAACAAGCCAACCTGCCCGGCACCACCGACACCCACCCCAATTGGCGCCGTCGCCTGCCAGGTGAAGCCGCCAGCTTGCTCGACAACGACAGTGCCGCCCGCCGCCTGGAGCTGCTGGCCGTGGCGCGCAACCAGGCCCATGAGCGTGACCGATGAACGCATTACCCCTGCGCGCAACCCAGCGCCTGCAATTTCATAAAGGCTTTACCCTGGACGATGCCGTCCCCTTGGTGCCCTACTTCGCCCAACTGGGCATCAGCCATCTGTATGCCTCGCCGCTGCTCGCCGCGCGCGCCGGTTCCATGCACGGCTACGACGTGGTTGACCCGACCCGCGTCAACCCCGAGCTTGGCGGCGAGCCCGCCTTGCACCGGCTGGTTGCGGCGCTGCGCGAACACGGGATGGGGCTGATCCTCGATATCGTCTCCAACCATATGGCCGTCGGTGGCGCCGACAACCCGTGGTGGCTGGACCTGTTGGAATGGGGGCGCTTGAGCCCCTACAGCGAGTTTTTCGATATCCAGTGGCACTCACCGGACCCGCTGCTCAAGGGCCAGTTGCTGATGCCGTTTCTGGGCAGCGACTACGGTGAAGCGCTGCAAAGCGGCAATCTGACGCTCAAGTTCGATGCTGCGCATGGCGGTTTTTACGTCGAGCATTACGAACACCGCTTCCCGATTTGCCCGCGTGATTACGCCATGATCCTGGGCAGCGATGAAGTGTTGAAGCCCCTGGCTGAGCGTTTCAGCGCCCTCGCCTATGAGGATGACGCCTACACCGAAGCCGGCTGGCTCAAACATGCGTTGGCAGAACGTGCCAGCGAAGCTTCGGTGTTGCACGCCATCGAACACAGGCTGGCCGAGTTTGATGGCCGCCAGCCAGACGGCTTCCAGCACTTGCACGCCTTGCTGGAACAGCAGGTTTATCGGCTGGCCAGCTGGCGTACCGCAGCGGACGATATCAACTGGCGGCGCTTCTTCGACGTCAATGAACTGGGCGGCCTGCGCGTAGAACGCAGCGCCGTGTTCGAAGCCACCCACGGCAAGATTTTCGAGCTGATCAGCCAAGGCCTGGTGGACGGCCTGCGCATCGACCATATCGACGGGCTTGCCGACCCGCGCGGGTATTGCCGCAAGTTGCGCCGGCGTGTGGACTCACTTTCGCCCAACCGGCATTTGCCGATCTTCGTGGAAAAAATCCTCGGAGAAGGCGAAACCCTGCGCGAAGACTGGCAGGTGGACGGCACCACCGGCTATGAATTCATGAACCAGCTGTCGCTGTTACAGCACGACCCGGCGGGCTTTGCACCGCTGGCTGAGTTGTGGACGCGCCACAGCGAACGGCCTGCGGCCTTTATCGAAGAAGCCTGGCTTGCTCGCCAGCAGATCCTCAACGGCTCGCTGGCCGGTGACTTTGAGAGCGTGGCACAGGCCCTGCTGCAAGTGGCCCGCGACGACGTGATGACCCGCGACCTGACCCTGGGCGCGATCCGCCGCGCCTTGCAGGAACTGATCGTGCACTTCCCGGTGTACCGCACCTACATCAGCGCGCGTGGGCGCAGCGCCAATGACGATGTGTTTTTCCTGCAAGCCTTGGCCGGTGCCCGCAGCACCTTGGGCGAAGGCGACTGGCCGGTGCTCGACCACCTGGAAAAATGGCTGGGCGGCCAACCATGGCGCAACCGCCCGGTCGGGCGTGAACGCAAGATGCTCAAGCATGCCTGCGTACGCTTCCAGCAGCTTACATCGCCGGCGGCTGCCAAGGCCGTGGAAGACACCGCGTTCTATCGCTCGGCGGTGCTGCTGTCGCGTAACGATGTAGGGTTCAGCACTGAACAGTTCAGTGCACCGCTGGCGGATTTTCACGCGGTTAACCAGCAGCGTTTGCAGACTTTCCCCGACAACCTGCTGGCCACCGCCACCCACGACCACAAGCGCGGCGAAGACACACGGGCGCGCCTGGCGGTACTGAGTGAATGCGCGCCGTGGTATGTCGAACAGGTCGACCAGTGGCGCCGCCTCGCCGCACCGCTGCGCGACGATGCACACAGCCCGTCGGCGGGCGATGAGCTGATCCTTTATCAAGTGCTGCTCGGCAGTTGGCCGCTGGAAACCAACCCGGACTTGCAGTCTTACCAGCAACGCCTGTGGCAATGGCAGCAAAAAGCCCTGCGCGAAGCCAAGTTGCAAAGCAGTTGGAGCGCGCCCAACGAAGCCTATGAACAGTCGGTCGAAGCCTTTCTGTCACGCCTGCTGCTCAGCGATGCCGGCGTGCCGTTACGCAACGCCATCGCCAGCGCCGCCCAGGCCATTGCCACGGCGGGCGCACTGAACGGCCTGGCGCAATCCTTGCTTCGCATCACCGTGCCGGGTGTACCGGATTTGTACCAGGGCGATGAGTTCTGGGACTTCAGCCTGGTAGACCCGGACAACCGCCGCCCGGTGGATTTCAACGCACGGCAACACGCGCTGAACAACCCACCGGACGTCGGTGAGCTGTTGTCCCACTGGCGCGACGGGCGTATCAAACAGGCGCTGATTGCCCAGGTGTTGGCCGTGCGCAAGGCCAATGCCGAACTCTTCCAACGCGGCAGTTACACCGCGCTGGAAGTGGTAGGCAAACACGCCGATCACGTCGTCGCATTTTGCCGCACGTATCCAGGCAAACACCTGCTGGTAGTGGTGCCACGTTGGTCCCATCGCTTGCTGGAAACAGGTGAGCAACCCCATATCAATGCGCAGGTTTGGGGCGATACGCGGGTGAAATTACCGTTCGCCAGCACAACACAAAACTGGAAGGGACTTTTTCATACAGGCGCAGTCACACCAAACAAGGAGCTGTTGATCAGCGCTGCCCTGGGGGATTTCCCGGTCAATGTCTTTATCAATTCCGATGATCAAGAAAGCTGAAAATTTTCTGTGAGGAGTATTGTGATGAGTACTGAAGACAAACGCATACGCGAATTGGCGCATCAGATCTGGGAATCCGAAGGCAAGCCCCACGGTGAAGATGCACGCCACTGGGAGATGGCGCGCAAATTGGCCGAAGCCGAAGCGCTGACGCCCAGCAAACCTAAAGCTGCGGCCAAGCCCAAGACCGCACCCAAGCCTGCGCCAAAAGCCAAGCCGCCGGCCCCGGCGGCCAGCAAGCCTGCACCGCCAGCGGCGAAGAAGCCTGCGGCGCCAAAAAAGCCCAAGCCTTAACAGCCCACGCGCCGCCTGCCGACACTGTCGGCAGGCGGCCCTTTTTACTTTCTATTGCGTCAGCTGAGCAACCGTCGGCACGGTAGCGCTCGGCCCGAAAAAGACCCTTGCAGGAGCACTTTAATGAGCAAACCCGATAACAACCCAGCCACGCCGGAAAATGAGCCGTCGCGGATTCGTGAAGGTTTGCCCTTCCCTCTAGGCGCCACCTGGGACGGCCTTGGCGTCAACTTTGCGCTGTTCTCAGCGAATGCCACCAAGGTCGAGCTATGCCTGTTCGATGACACCGGCGAGGTGGAGCTTGAGCGTATCGAACTGCCCGAATACACCGACGAAACCTTCCACGGCTACCTGCCCGACGCCCACCCCGGGCTGATTTACGGCTACCGTGTGTACGGTGCGTATGACCCGGCCAATGGTCACCGCTTCAACCACAACAAACTGCTCATCGACCCGTATGCCAAACAGCTGGTGGGTGAACTCAAATGGTCCGAAGCGCTGTTCGGCTACACCATCGGCCACCCGGACGACGACCTCAGTTTTGACGAACGTGACAGCGCGCCCTTTGTGCCCAAGTGCAAGGTCATCGACCCCGCGCACACCTGGGGCAACGACCAGCCGGTACGGGTGCCGTGGGACCGCACGATCATCTACGAAACCCACCTGCGCGGCATCAGCATGCGTCACCCGTCGGTGGGTGAGTCGGTACGCGGCACCTGCGCCGGGCTGATGGAAGATGACGTGCTCAAGCACATCCGCCAGCTCGGCGTATCATCCGTTGAGCTGCTGCCGGTGCATGCCTTCGTCAACGACCAGCACCTGCTGCAAAAAGGCATGACCAACTATTGGGGCTACAACAGCATCGCCTTTTTTGCGCCCGACCCGCGTTACCTGGCCAGCGGCAAGATCGCCGAGTTCAAGGAGATGGTCGCGCACCTGCATGAACAAAAACTCGAAGTGATCCTCGATGTGGTCTACAACCACACCGCCGAAGGCAACGAGCGCGGCCCTACCCTGTCGATGCGCGGTATCGACAACGCCTCGTACTACCGGCTGATGCCCGACGACAAGCGCTTCTACATCAACGATTCCGGCACCGGTAACACCCTGGACCTGAGCCACCCCTGCGTGCTGCAAATGGTTACCGACTCGCTGCGCTACTGGGCCACCGAGATGCATGTGGACGGTTTCCGCTTTGACTTGGCGACCATCCTTGGACGTTACCGCGACGGTTTCGACGAGCGCCACAGCTTCCTCGTGGCCTGCCGCCAGGACCCGGTGCTGCGCCAGTTGAAGATGATCGCCGAGCCCTGGGACTGTGGCCCTGGTGGCTACCAGGTGGGCAACTTCCCACCGGGTTGGGTGGAATGGAACGACCGTTTCCGCGACACCGTGCGCGCCTTCTGGAAAGGCGACGACGGCCAGTTGGCGGACTTTGCCGGGCGCATGACCGCCTCGGGTGAGATGTTCAACCACCGGGGTCGCAGGCCCTACAGCTCGGTGAACTTCATCACCGCCCACGATGGTTTCACCCTGCACGACCTGGTGTCGTACAACGACAAGCACAACGAGGCCAACGACGAGAACAACCAGGACGGCAGCAACAATAACCTGTCCTGGAACCACGGCGTCGAAGGCCCCACCGAAGACCCGGAAATCAACGCCCTGCGCCTGCGCCAGATGCGCAACTTCTTCGCCACGCTGCTGCTGGCCCAAGGCACGCCGATGATCGTGGCCGGTGACGAATTCGCGCGTACCCAGCACGGCAACAACAATGCCTATTGCCAGGACAGCGAGATTGGCTGGGTCAACTGGGACCTGGACGATGACGGCAAGGCACTGCTCAAGTTCGTCAAACGCCTGATCAAGTTGCGCCTGGCCTACCCGATACTGCGCCGTGGGCGCTTCCTGGTGGGCGACTACAACGAAGATCTTGGCGTAAAAGACGTCACCTGGCTGGCGCCAGATGGCAACGAGATGAGCACCGAACAGTGGGAAGACAGCCATGGCCGCTGCCTGGGCATGCTGATGGACGGCCGCGCCCAGGAAACCGGGATTCGTCGCCCTGGCGCTGATGCGACCCTGTTGCTGGTAGTCAACGCCCACCACGACATGGTCAACTTCCGCCTGCCGCCGGTGCCCCAGGGTGAATTCTGGACGTGTATGCTCGACACCAATGCCCCGGCAGTGCGCGGGCAGGAGCGTTTTGATTTCGAGCACGAATACGCAGTGACGGGCCGTTCCCTGCTGCTGTTCGAACTGCAACGAGACGATGAGGTGTGACATGGCCCTGCATGGATTCCTTCAAGGCAACCGCAGCTACGCCGATACTCAGGCGCTGGGCGTTGCACTGAAGGCGCTTCAGGAAGAAGGGCTGGACCAACTGCCATTGCCCGGCAGCGGCCAGACGCTTGAACGCTTCAGCCGGCTGGCGCAGGTGGCAGGTCATGACCTGCGCCTGTGCAAGCTGTTCGAAGGCCACACCGATGCCCTGGCGATCATCGCCGAGCTCGACAGCCCCCTGCCGCCCCTGGGCAGCGTTTGGGGCATGTGGGCCGCCGAACCGCCGACGGCCAGGGTGCGCGTGCGCCGCGACGGCCAGCGCCTGATCGTCGATGGGCGTAAAGCCTGGTGTTCCGGCGCAGCGGTGGTCAGCCATGGTTTGCTGACCGCCTGGGACGAAGACGACCGCCAACAGTTAGTGGCGGTCGAGATGAACCAGCCCGGCGTCACCGTCACCCACGAAGGCTGGAACGCCGTGGGCATGGCGGCCACCGGCAGTGTCGAAATCATCTTTGATGGGGCCCACGGCATCGCGGTCGGCGAACCGGGCGACTACCTGGCGCGGCCGGGCTTCTGGCACGGCGGCGTCGGTATCGCCGCGTGCTGGTATGGCGGCGCTCAACGCCTGGCCGAAGTGCTGCGCCTGCAGTGCAGCCAACGTCCTGAACCTCATGCGCTGGCGCATCTGGGCGCGGTCGACAGCGTGCTCAACAGCGCCGCCTGTGTACTGCGCGACGCCGCTGAGCAGATCGACCGCGACCCTCGCGCCAATGCGCAGCTGTTGGCCCAACAGGCACGGGCGTGCATCGAAGATACGGTCGAGCAGGTCATGCACCATGTCGGGCGCGCGGTGGGTGCCGGGCCGTATTGCAAAGATCCGCACTTCGCCCAGTTGATGGCGGACTTGCCCGTGTATGTACGCCAAAGTCACGCCGAACGAGACTTGGCCGCCCTGGGCAAGCTGGTTGCCGAGGACCCCACAGGGAGGTGGCTATTATGAAACCCAACCCGATCGTTGGCCAGGGAACGCCGTTACATCAATGGCAGGATTCAGCCCATATGGCCCAGTTGTCGCACATCAGTGTCGAGCAGTTGGTGCCTGCTGGGCACCGCGCCGTGATCATTGCTCCGCACCCGGACGACGAAGTGCTGGGCTGCGGCGGCCTGATGCAAGGCCTGGCTATGCTGGGCCGGCCGATCCAACTGATTTCCGTCACCGACGGCAGCGCCAGCCACCCAGGCTCCCGGCGCTGGCCGGTCGAGCGCTTGAGCATCGTGCGCCCGCAGGAATCGGCCCAGGCCCTGCACCGTCTCGGCCTGCCATTGCACAGTTTGCAGTGGCTGCGCGCAGGCTTTGCCGACAGCCAGGTGGCGGCCCGTGAAGATGAGTTGAGCGCATTCATAGAACGCTATCTCAAGCCCACCGATGTGATGTTCACCACCTGGCGCGAAGACGGGCATTGCGACCATGAAGCCGTTGGCCGCGCCAGCGCCAGAGCGGCACAGGCGGTCGGTGCAACTCTCTACGAGCTGCCCGTTTGGACCTGGCACTGGGCAACGCCCGAAGACAGCCAGGTGCCGTGGCACCGTGCGCGCAAGATCGCACTGACACCTGAAGCCGTGGCGCGTAAACGTCACGCCATTCATGCCTTTGCCAGCCAGTTGGAAGGCGACCCGCAGGTGGGCCTGGCACCGGTGCTGGCACCTTTTGTGGTGGAGCGGTTGCTGCAACCTTTTGAAGTGGTGTTTGTATGAGTGTGGCCACGCCCTATTTTGATCAGTTGTTCGCTGGTAATGACGACCCATGGGCCTTCCGTCAGCGCTGGTACGAACAGCGCAAGCGCGCCCTGACCCTGGCCGTGCTGACCCGACCCCATTACACGTCGATCTTTGAACCCGGCTGCGCCAACGGTGAGCTGAGTGCCGAGTTGGCTGCGCGTTGCGACCGCCTGGTGTGTTGCGACACGGCCGCCGCTGCCGTGGCACTGGCGCAAACCCGCTTGATGGGGTTTGCCCACGCCCAGGTGCATCAAAGCCGTTTACCTCAGGAATGGCCGACCGGCCAGTTCGACCTGATCGTGTTGAGCGAGCTTTGCTACTACCTCGATGCCGACGATTTACAGCGCCTGATCGACTGCGCCCTCAAGGCACTGACCGACAATGGCCAACTGCTCGCCTGCCACTGGCGCCCGCGCATTGATGGCTGCCCGCAAACGGCTGAACAAGTACACGAACTGCTCGCGCAACGCCTGGGCATGGCCCACCTCGTCCAACATCATGAAAGTGACTTTCTACTCGACCTGTGGAGCCGTGACGGCACCTCGGTCGCCACCCATGAGGGCTTGCGATGATCGGCATTCTGATCCCGGTGCATAACGAAGAAGCGCTGTTGGGCGAATGCCTCAAGGCCGCGATGATCGCCGCCAGCCATCCTGGTTTGCTGGGTGAGGCGGTGCAGATCCTGGCGGTGCTCGACAGCTGCAGCGATGGCAGCGCGGCGATTGCCCAGGCGTATCCGGTGCAGTGTCTTCACGTGCAGGCACGTAATGTCGGGCACGTGCGCGGGGTGGGTGCGCGGCATTTGTTGAACCAGGGCGCACGCTGGATTTCGTGCACCGACGCCGACAGCCGTGTCGCCCCCGACTGGCTGGTGGCGCAACTGGCCTTGGGCGCCGATGCCGTGTGCGGCACGGTAACGGTGGACGCCTGGAACGAAGGCTTCGACGCAGCGGCGCAGATCCGCTACACCCAAGCCTACGAAGCCCGCGACGGCCATCGGCATATTCACGGTGCCAACCTGGGCGTGAGTGCCGCGGCGTACGTGCAGGCAGGCGGCTTCGAGCCATTGGCCTGCCACGAAGATGTGCAACTGGTGCGCAACCTGGAGCGCTGCGGCGCTTCCATCGCCTGGAGCCACACGCCCCAGGTGATTACCAGTGCGCGCCTGGACTGCCGCGCCCAAGGCGGTTTTGGTGATTATTTGAAGAGCTTGATGCAAGCCACCTGAATATTTCGACCGTGCAAGATGTAAAAACGCCGAATCCTTGACTATGCTGAAGTCGCCTTGCTGGTCATCCAGGGTTGGATGGCCGCAGTTCATCGCAGCGGAGCCTGTGCTGAGAAAAAGAGCGTCGTCCCGTCAACGGGGTACGACCCGGCATCATTCGACAAGGACGTGACACCCATGAAACCTGCCTCATTAAGCGAGGGCCGTCGTGGCCCTGCGCAAATCTGGAACAGTGCGCCGCAGTTGGCGCAAATCCCCTTTATCAAGCCCTCCTCGCTGGTGCCACGCGGTGCGCGCGTGGTGGTCATCGCGCCTCACCCCGGCGATGAGGTGCTGGCGTGTGGCGGCTTGTTGCAACTGCTCAGTAGCCTCAACCACCCGCTGCAACTGATCTCGATCACCGATGGCAGCGCCAGCCACCCTGGCTCGAATGCCTGGCCGGCCAGCCGCCTGAGTGTGATCCGGCCGCAGGAAAGCGCTGAGGCGCTGCGGCGCCTGGGCATGCCGCTGCACAGCCTCAAGTGGATTCGCGGCGGCTTCTGCGACGACGCCCTCGCCGCCCGCGAACAGCCCATGAGCCAGTTCATTGCACGCTACCTGCAACCGGGCGACGTGGTGTTCACCACCTGGCGCCACGACGGCAAGGACGACCATGACGCCGTCGGCCGCGCCAGCGCCAAAGCCTGCCAGCTCACCGGCGCGCGCCTGTATGAACTGCCAATTTGGGCCTGGCACTGGCCGCTGCGCGAAGGCTCGGTGATCCCCTGGCATCGCGCGCGCAAGGTGCGCCTGGACAGCTGGAGCGTCGCGCGCAAGCTGCACGCCGCCCATGCGTATGCCAGCCAATTGGTCGGCGACCCGGAGATCGGTTTGGCGCCCATGCTTGCCCAGGAGTTGCTGGAGCGCATGCGTGAACCCTATGAGATCGTGTTTGCCTAGGGTAGCGCTCGTCTGTACCTGTTAATTCTCACAGTAGCGGCCGGCGCAATGTGCGACTAGGGTGCAAAAAGTCCTGCACGGGTTGACGTGCAGTCGAGAAAGCCATGCCAACCTCTTGCATTCGCCGGTGTTTTCGCCGAACAGGTAACCTGTAGTCCCTGCTCCGTATCGCGCACTTCCTTGCCATGGCTAGAACTGCACCTGATTATCCAGGTGCAGGAACTACCTTCTGACAAGGAGCAGTCATGCGCACACTGCCAGTTTCTCTCACGTATTTGGCTTTCACGTTGATGGCGGCTTGGCCACTGCCGTCGCCAGGCGCCTGCACGATCAACACCACCGCCGGTGATGACACCTCGACCTGCGACAGCGGCACCGCACCGGGCTTTACCGACACCGCCGGCAGCAACACGCTGAACATCAGCGGCAGCGGCACTGTCAACGGCACTGTCACCTTCGGTGCCGGCAACGACCTGGTAGACATCAACGGTGCGCCCGCGGCAATCAATGGGGCGCTGGACCAGGGTGACGGCGCGAACATCTTTCGCCTGACGTTGGGCACCGTCGGGGCCGTCACCCAAAGGGATGGCGCGGACTTGGTACAGATCAGCGGCGGGCAGGCCGGGGCGATCATCCAGGGCGGGGGCATCGACAGTTTTGTAATGCGCGGTGGCACTGTCGAGTCTCTGGCCCAGGGTGACGGCCATGACATATTCGACATGAGTGGTGGCACCATCACTGGCGCGTTTGAAGACGGCGATCAAGCGGTGATGACGGGCGGGCGAATCGGACGCGTCGATATGAAACTGGACAACAACGTCTTCGATATGAGCGGTGGGACCATCGTCGGCAACCTTGTCACTGGGCTTGGCAGGGACACCATTCTCGTCTCGGGCACCAGCACCATCGGCGGCAACATCAGCACCAGCGCTGGTGTGGATCTGGTTCAGGTCAGAGGTGGCACGGTCAACGGCCAGATCCTCACCAGCTTCGGCGCCGATCAGTTCATCTGGACCGACGGGGGAACAATCAACGGGGCAATTCTCATGGGCGCCGATGATGATACTGCCCTGCTGCAAAACCTCAGTGAAACCTTGCTGGCTTCCAACCCCCAGCTGGACGGCGGCCTGGGTAACGACACGCTCACCTTCGATGCCACACACACCAGTGCCCCGAGCCGTTACACCGGCTGGGAGAGGGTGTTTTTAGTCAATGGATCAGCCCTGACACTGGGTGGTACATTCGTATTGGGAGGCAGCGATACCGGTACCGGCGCAATGAGCATCGATGCAACGAGCAGATTGATCGTCTCAACCGGCACTCTCGCGACCTTCACGTCCGGGCAATTGGCTACCTTGAACAACGCCGGTCTGATCGATATGAGTACCGGCAGTTCCAGCACGACCGACAGCTTGACGGTCAACGGCAATTACATCGGCACGGGCGGTCGGCTGGCGCTGCAAACGGTGTTGGGCGCGGATAACTCACCCAGCGACAAACTGGTGGTCAGCCAAGGCACACTGCAGGGCGCCACTGCGATCAATATCACCAACCTGGGCGGTGCAGGTGCGCTGACCGTGAAGGATGGCATTGAGGTGGTGCAGGCAACCCAGGGTGCCACGAGCAACGCCGGGGCATTCTCTCTGGCCGGCCCCGTGTCTGCCGGTGCGTTTGACTATCACTTGTTCAAAGGGGGCGTGACTGCCGGTACGGAACACAATTACTACCTGCGCTCCACCGTGCCTGCCCTCCCCGCGCCCGGTGCAGCGATTACGGCGCCAGCCCCTGCGCCTGGCACCCCGGCATTGCCGCCCAATCCAGGCAACACTGCAATCCCCCTCTACCGCGCCGAAGTGCCGGTGTACGCCGTGCTGTTTCAAGCTGCCGAGCAAATCGTGCAAGGCATGCTAGGCACTTACCACGAACGCGTGGGCGATCAGCGTCAGCAGCAACAAGCCGGGGTGTTCCCCACGGGTTGGGCCAGGGTCTACGGCGGCAACAGTCGCCAGAGTTTTGCTGGAACGGTCAGCCCGACACTCGACAGTTCGCTGTCGGCCTTCCAGGTGGGCAGCGACCTGTACGCCACCACCACGGACAGCGGCCAGACTCATCGGCTTGGCTTCTTTGTGGGGCACAGCCGGCTGCGAGGCGACGTCAAGGGTTTCAATGGTGGTTTCCACAACAACGACGCAGGCAGCCTGACCTTACGCGGCGACAGCCTGGGCGCCTACTGGACATTGATCGGCGACAACCGCGCCTATCTGGACCTGGTGGTAATGGGCACCCGCTTTACCGGCAACAACGAGTCAGACCGGGGTATCAAGATGAAAACCAAAGGCAGCAATGCATTGGCGTCCGCCGAAGTGGGCTGGCCTTTTACAGTGAGTGCCCAATGGGAACTGGAGCCACAAGCCCAGCTCATCGTCGACCGCACACGGCTTAACAACGAGCACGACCGGATCTCCGCCGTCTCTTATGACGCCGACACGCATGTCACCACCCGCCTGGGTGCCCGCTTGCGTGGCAGTTATGAGGTGAGTGGTATGCCCGTGCAGCCCTACGTGCGCGCCAACGTCTGGCATGCCCGCGCCGGCACCAACACCGTAAGGTTCGATGATGCTACCGACATAAACACCGAACAAAAGTCGACCACGCTGGACCTCAACCTCGGCGCGACCCTGGCCGTTGCCCAAGGCATCAGCCTGTACGGCCAACTCGGCTACAACCGCAACCTGGACAGCAATGCCCTCAACGGCCGCCAAGGCACACTGGGGCTTCGAATGGATTTCTGATCCGCGTATGTGTATCGCACTGTGTACAGGAGGTGTTGCGATACACAACGTTTAACCCAAGGCACTTACTGAAACACAGCCGATACAGCACAACGTTCAACTGAGCATCCGGCACCCATCAAGCCCAAGGAGGCTCGCCATGCACGCTCAGTTGAAACGCCACCCACTTTTCCTGGCCCTTGCCCTGTTGCCATTGGCTGCCACGGGCATTGCCCATGCCGAGATGCCCGAAGCGCAAACCCCGCCAGCGCAGCATCAATCGGCCTTCGGGGCGCTTAAGCACATCAAGGCCGGCCTGCTGGATGTGGCCTACGCCGAGGTCGGCCCGGCCAATGGCCAGGTGGTGATTCTGTTGCATGGCTGGCCCTACGATATCGACAGCTACGCCAACGTCGCACCATTGTTGGCCGCCAAGGGCTACCGCGTGCTGATCCCGTATGCGCGTGGGTATGGCGATACGCGTTTTCTGTCGGATAAAACCTTACGCAATGGTGAACCTGCGGCACTGGCCCAGGACGTGATCGATTTCATGGACGCGCTGAAGATCAAACAGGCGGTACTGGGCGGTTATGACTGGGGCGCGCGCTCAGCAGATATTGTCTCGGCGCTGTGGCCGGAGCGGGTCAAGGCCTTGGTGTCGGTCAGCGGCTACCTGATCGGTAACCAGGCCGCCGGCAAAAACCCGCTGCCACCCCAAGCGGAATTGCAGTGGTGGTATCAGTTCTACTTCGCCACCGAACGCGGCGCCGCCGGTTACCAGAAAAACACCCACGACTTTGCCAAGCTGATCTGGCAGACCGCCTCACCGAAGTGGGCCTTTGACGACGCCACCTTCGAACGCAGTGCCAAAGGCCTGGACAACCCCGATCACGTGGCCATCACCGTATTCAACTACCGCTGGCGCCTCGGTCTGGTGCAGGGCGAAGCGCAATACGCCGCCCTGGAGCAAACACTCGCGCAGGCGCCGAGCATTGGCGTGCCGACTATCACCCTTGAAGGCGACGCCAATGGCGCGCCGCATCCGGCACCTGAGGACTACGCCAAACGCTTTACCGGCAAGTACCAGTTCCGTCTGGTGAGCGGCGGCATCGGCCATAACCTGCCGCAAGAAGCGCCGGCGGCGTTTGCCAAGGCCGTGATAGACGCCGACCAGCTGTGACGGGCTCTAGCCATATGCCACCCTGGAAAATGTGAAATTTTTGTTAACTATGTCTCCCCAAAGGCTTTTTTGCTTGGGCTTGATCTGCCACACTAATGCGAATAATTATCAACAGATTTATTATTCGCTAGGGACGGCGTTCAGGGGAGACTCCGTTTCATGTCTGTGCAACTTCATGTTGGCAAAGCATTTACACCCAGTTTGATGGCGTTGGCGGTTTATCTTGCCACCTCACCCGCGGCCTTCGCCGCCGACGCGCAACAACCGCCAGAGGTGGTTGAGTTAGGTGCGACGCAGATCAACACCGAGCAAGTCCTCGGTGCGACAACCGAAGGCAGCCAGTCCTACACCACCGGCTCGATGGCAACCGCGACCAAACTGCCGCTTACCCTGCGTGAAACCCCGCAAGCGGTCACGGTCATTACCCGTCAGCGGATGGACGACCAGGCGATGACCAGCATCAACGACGTGGTAAAAGCCACGCCAGGTTTGTTCCTGAATTTCTCCAGTGGCCCTGGCCGAGAATCCTATACCTCACGTGGTTTCGACATCGACAACCTGATGTATGACGGCATCCCCACCGGCTATAACGGCGTTTCAGTCGGCGCCCAGCCGAACCTGGCAATGTTCGACCGCGTCGAGATCGTGCGCGGGGCCACCGGCCTGGTGACCGGCGCCGGCAACCCTTCGGCGGCCATCAACCTGATACGCAAGCGGCCACTGGATGAGCAGAAAGTCACCCTCACCGGCGCCGCCGGCAGCTGGGACGACTACCGTGGCGAGCTGGACGCCTCCAGCCCACTCAATGACAGCGGCACTTGGCGCGGCCGGGTTGTGACCTCTTACCGAGACGCCAATGGTTTTATCGACAAAGCCAAGGAAGACCACGGCCTGTTCTATGCCGTCACCGAGGCAGACCTCAGCGAAGACACCACTTTGACCCTGGGTTTCTCGAACCAGAAGGACAAGACCAACTACTTCTGGGGTTCTTCGATGGTTGGCCAGGACGGCCATCACTTGAACCTGCCGCGCTCCTACAACCCAGGGACCACCTGGGAGAACAAGGATCAGGAGATCAACACGGTGTTTGCCGAGCTGCGTCAGCGCCTGGCCCACGACTGGAAACTGCAGATCAACGCCAACTACGCTGAGCAGGACGCGCTCTTTTCGGGCTCCTACCAGTCGCGCTGGGTCAACAACACCCTGGCGCGCACGGTCTACCAGGCCTCTTACGATGAAGACCAGGCCGGCGTCGACGCCTTCGCCAGCGGCCCCTTTCAGGCCTTCGGGCGTACCCATGAATTGGTGGTCGGCGCCAGCCGCCGCATCTATGACATGACCACCCACAACTACAGCCCGTACAACTTGAACTGGCCACTGACGGCGGGCAAACCGGACTTCGTCCACACCACCAACGACCGCGACGTCACCACCCAGGACGGTGTCTACCTCACCACACGCCTGAGCCTGGCCGACCCGTTGAAGCTGATCCTCGGCGCCCGTCTGGACTGGTATGACTACGATGCCCATGGCAGCAACGATGGCGATTACCATGTAACGCGCAACCTCACCCGCTACGCCGGTCTTATCTACGACCTGGACGACCACCACTCGGTGTATGTCAGCTACAGCGACATCTTTACCCCGCAGAGTGACAAGGACAGCACCGGCACGCCGCTCAAACCGATTGTCGGCAAGAATTATGAGGTCGGTATCAAGGGCGAATACCTGGGCGGCGCATTGAATGCTAGCGTCGCGCTGTTTCGTGTAGACCAGGAAAACCGTGCCGTGGCGGTGGTGGTGCCGAACTGCCCGCAGGCATCCTGCGCGGTAGCCTCAGGCGAGATTCGCAGCCAGGGTATCGACATGGAACTGCAGGGCGCATTGACCCCCAATTGGCAGGTTGGCGGCGGCTACACCTATGCGCGCACCCACACCATCAAGGATGACGCCAACCCGCAAAATGTTAACAAACAGTTCGACACCGACATCCCGGAACACTTGTTCAAACTGACCACCAACTACCACTTCCAGGGCGCTCTGGAAAAACTCCGCATAGGCGGCAACGTCTACTGGCAAAGCCGTTTGTACAACGACTTTAAAGTCGCGGACGGCAGTACCTACCGCCTCAAGCAAGGCGCCTATGCCGTGACCGACCTGATGGCTGGTTACCAAGTCAACCAGCATCTGGACCTGCAGCTCAATGCCAACAACATCTTTGATCGCACGTATTACCAGTCCATCTCCAACTCCGTGAGCTATGGCGGCGACTCCTACGGCGCACCGCGCAACATGATGGTGACCGCCAAATATAGCTTCTGATCCTGTTTGTATTTTCGGTCGCCCGCTCGGGCGGCCGTTCTTAAGTCTTACTGTCCACTGCCGATAACGATTTGTTACAGCTGATCCGGCAAAAAACCTGATACCTGCTTTGCTTTTTACCGGCGGCCCATCGTGGCACGCCGCATGCTTTGTTCCTGGCTCGACCACATGGAGTAAGAGTGAATGCCCGCACGCGCCCGCTTCCTGGAGCACTACCGCAAAGCCGACCGCATCATGCTGGCGTTGATCTGGCTGATGTTTCTATTCTCCCTGGGTCTGGCCTTCTGGCACGACACTTGGCTGCAAGCCGTGATCGTCGGTGGTGGCGCCAGTGTGGTGCTTACGCTGCTCTATCGCGCCCTCGGTGGCACCCGATTAATGCGCTGTTTGCTCGGCGCCGGCCTGATGGTCATGGCCGCGCTGCATATCAACCAGGCGCAGGGCTTGATCGAAGCGCACTTCGGTATCTTCGCGCTGCTGGCGGTGCTGACGTTTTATCGCGACTGGCTGCCGATCCTCGTCGCGGCGGTGACCATCGCCGTCCACCACGTGGTGTTTCACGCGTTGCAGCATCAAGGTTTCCCGGTATTTGTGATGGACCATCATGGCGGCTGGAACATGGTGTTCGTACACGCCTTTTACGTAGTGATGGAGACGGTCGCCCTGCTCTACCTCGCCATTCATAGCCAGGCCGAGGCGGTCGAAAGCCAGGAGATGCTGGAAAAAATGCTCGCCGTGACGTCCCAGCTCACGGTAGAAACCGCCCGGGGTGAAGGCAAGGCGCATGTGTCCCTGGCCAAGCGTTTCGACCACTTCCTGCAGCAGATCACCCACCTGATCGATGGCGTGACCCGCGACTCCCATGGTCTCGGCCAACTCGGCCAGGCGTTGGCCAGCGCCAGTGGCACATTGGAAAAAGGTGCGCGCCATCAACTGGTCGAAATCAACCAGATGACCGACTCAATGCAGCGCATGGAAGACGCCACCGGCCACATTACCCTGCACGTCGAACAGGCCGTTGAACATGCGGGCAAGGCCAGCCAACAGATTGCACGAGGCCAGGACAGTGTCGGTCGCGCCCAGCAGGAAATCACCCAATTGGCCTCACGTATCAACGGCACCAATGAGACGGTGCAAGGCCTGGCCACGCAAGCCGAACAGATCGGCTCGGTACTCGAAGTGATCAGCAGCATCGCCAACCAGACCAACCTGCTGGCGCTCAACGCCGCCATCGAAGCCGCCCGCGCCGGCGAGCAAGGCCGAGGTTTTGCGGTGGTCGCCGATGAGGTCCGCAGCCTGGCCCAGCGCACCGCCGTCTCCACACAGGAAATCAAACAGATCATCGAAGGCCTGCAACACGGCAGCCGCCAGGCCGTCGAGGCCATGCACGACAGCCAGGCAGGTGTAGCGCGTTGCGTAGAGGACAGCCAACTGGCGGTGGACATGTTGCAGGCCGTGGGCGCCGACATCGCGCATATCGACGCGCTGAACGGGCGAATCGTGATTACCACCCGCGAACAGACCTCTGCCAACCTGGAGATTGTCGGGCGCCTGCAGTCAGTGCAGAACATTGCACAAAACACCGCCGATGATGTGGAAATCCTGGCGCGCAGCAGTGAGCAGTTGCCGCCGATTGCGGTCAGGCTGGATGCGTTGGGGCGCAGGTTTCATCAGTGAGTGTCGGGGGCGTGTCGAGTACTGGCTGTTCGCCCCCTTTAACGTTTACAAGACATGGAAGGTTTGAAATATGGACACAATTTACACACTAGACGCCAGGGGTAACGTTTTTCTTGAGGTGATCACAGAGCACTTTGGAATTTCTCAGCAGTTAATGACGCACCAAATACAGGCTATGTTCCAAAGCACCTTAAAAGCCCTCGCAAACAGCGGCGTCAATTATCAACAACTTAAAACCGCCCTCGTCCCGTCCATTGAAAACAATGAAGCAGCCTTTCTGTTTGATACGCGGGTAATCCAATCCAGCAGCTATGGTCAAGCGATCATGTCCTACCTGCTTCCTCTACTGGAACCCAAAAGTACCCAAAGCATCCTCGCGGGAGATTTAATCGCCAGCAACAAACAACAAGACTACGTGTATGAAATCATTGAACACCAAACAAAAGTAGCGCGATATTTTGAGTACGGGCACAGCACCGATATCTTTTGCATTTATTTAAACAATATTACGGACGCGGCACTGGAGCGAATAAACGAAGGGCTGAAAACGCAAGCTTCCTATATTGGCTTTATTCCGACCACCTATGACTCCCCCGCTAAGACGTACCTTTCCACAACCTTAGTGAACGTAGGCATAAAACGTGAAAAAACAATAATTTTGGCGCACGAAGATGATCGACCAAACGACCAAAACGTAAACATCACCAGCTATGACTTTGAAAAAGAAGGTTATTGCATCAAAAGTATCAAGACGCTTAACTTTACCCAATTTCTCAGTTATAAAATAGAACGCAAACCGTTAGCCAGACATGAAACAGATACCCACTTTTCTCTCAACGCAATCACCGAAAACGTACAAGCACTTTCAAACCTGAACATTATCCTGGAAAATAAAAAATACGACTACCTATTGAACGCTGGCAAACTGATAAAAAGCGGGCTCACACAAACAACCAAGGAGGACCTGATAAGCCTGATCAGAGGCAAAATAGAATCAAGCTATATTTACAACCTCAGTTATGTAGAAGAGCACGACACCCGAAAATTCAATATCATAATTGAAACTCAACGACCTGGTTCATCCTGCCCCGCACGTACAATTGTTGGACTCGAATACCGTCCTGACGACAAAGCCCTAAGAGTGATCACTATGTTTTAGCCTCGGCCATGCCGACGCTTTGGTTGCGTACTTCCCGGCGACCGAAAAAATCAAATGAGCCACAGTCCTTCAGGCTGAGACCGCGACTATCCTTCAAGTACGCGTTTGAGGCGTCTCAAATGGTTGTTAATGATCAACTTATGCACCGGCCCCACCGGCAGCATGTACAGGCGCCCAAAAGTGTTATGGGTGACCACCGATGAGGTGATCGTAAACACCCGCTCACTGATCGACAGGCAAATCATCACATCCAGGTGCCGGTCGCGCTCGGTCAGCACCAACACGTCCGGGGCGCTGTGTTCTACCAGGAAAAAATCCAGCCGCTCGCCCGCCTGCACGGTGTTTCGCGGCAAGCCCGAGAACCCACCGATGCGTTTCACACCGAACCGCGAAGAAATCCCGTCGCGGATTCGAAAGGCCCACTGCATGAACATCCCAGGGTCGGCGGTCATGATGTTCCAGGCCTCAAGCACGCTGGTATCAGTGGGTAACCTGACCGATCTTTGGTCGTAGTAATCCAGCTCGGCCGGTAAACCCAGCGTGTAAACAACATCCTTGGTAGCCAACGATTATCTCCTTGAAAAGCGCGGTTCGTGACAGGTCTGGACGGTAAGTAAAGCGCGATACCAGCGCTTGCGGCAACACTCAAGACAGACGCACGCTACGCGGCCCGCATCGATGCGGGCCGCGTAAGTCTTTCAAACTGAAAACGTGCGCACCAAGCGCTTACTCCTTAGCGTCAAATGCCGGGTGAAATTGCACAGTGCCGACTGGCAAATCACCGCCAAAGCTCAACGTTTGGAAGTACTCTTGAGGAACCCCGGGCAACTCCAAACCAGCGTAAGCTTTGAAGCCAAAGCGACCGTAGTAGCCAGGATTACCCAACACAACACAGCCATTTGCACCATTGCCTTGCAACTTGGCAAGCGCGGTTTTCATCAAGGATGAACCAATTCGCAGGCCCTGGCGTTCAGGCAATACGGATATCGGCCCCAGCCCATACCAACCCGCAGCACCGGAAGACACGGTAACTGGGGAAATGGCGATGTGCCCGACGATTTCATCATTCACGACCGCCACCAGCGAAACGGTTAATTGCCCGGCTTGGCGCAGTGCATCGACAATGAATTGCTCGGTGTGGCTGGAATGCGCTTCGCTCTGGAATGCCTCAGTTGTCACTGCGAATATACGTTTACTGTCTTCAGGTAGTTCATTGCGGATACTCAGGCTCATATTCAAGTGCTCTCGGGTGTCTTGATCAATCAGGCCACGTAGCGTGCGGAACAAATCAGTCGTTTTTGTGTATTGGTCGCCATAGGTCAGGTTAAACGCGTAATCAAAACCACGTGGGTTGATGCCTTGGTTGTGCTGCAGGATCGTCTCCAGCTTGTCCAGCGCTTTCACAGCCAGGGCCTCAGGGGAGCCGGCGTTTTCGTAGTCCTCCCACAGCGTCATTATTTGCGTGCGCAAACCTTCATCCAGCGAACGCGTGAGGTGTAAGAGGTCGGCGCGCTCTTGCTCGGTTTTATGTGGAAAGTCGTTCTTGCTCACAGCGGGAATATCGCCGCTTATGGCCTCACCCAGATCATGAATCAGGCAGAGCTTGAGCACTTTCAACAGGTCAAGGCCTTTGAGTTCGTCAGCGAACACCATCGCCATCAGGCTTAATCGCCAACTATGCTCGGCCGTACTTTCCTGGCGACCGGATGAAGTATGGGCACTTCTGAGCACACTTTTGAGTTGCTCCGCTTCGCGCAGGAAGTCCAGGCGCCCTTTCAGTGTTTCAATGTTCATGACAACTCCAATAATTAACGGTTATCCAGTTGCGGACGCACCGCCTGCAACCCTGACTTGGTCACACGATAAGGCTGGCCGTCTATGGACTTGAGCAATCGCTTGGCCCTTAGTTTGTTAAACACGCTGAGCGTGCAGTCAGCAAGCAGATAGCCTTCTCGGGTATAGCATTCCACCGCCCTCACCCGACCTGACGCGTCGCGTTGGTGTGAGATGCGGCCGCCTTTTGCGAGGACGTGCAGCCTCCGTTGTTCCGATTTGGAAATATTCATACTGTCCACCTAATAAGTGTCAGGACGGGGTAAACGCTGCGTCGTTACTAGGCGCTGTTTTTCTGCAACACGAAAAACTGATAGCCGTAGTCATCCAGAAAGCGCTCGTGGATATCAATCTCTTCCTTGATGTCTGCCAGAGCATTTGACGAAAAGTCGCTTGCAGATACTTCTGCAACCTTTTTACGCAAGGGCGCCACGTAGTTTTCCCACGCGTGGCGACTCAAGGCAAAACTGTGCAGGACCCGATAACCCAGTGGGGCCATGCTGGAAACTCGGTCCTGAAGCGTCGTCATGGCTGGATAGTTTTTCTTCCAGAATGAAAACGCTTCAGCGTGCGGGCTATCGGTTAACCAGATCAAATCACTGACCACCAGAAAACCTTGCGGCTTGATAAACCGTCTCCAGCTTTTGAGCGCATGCCCAAAGCCCATGATGTAAGCACTGCCTTCGGCCCAAATGGCATCAAATGAACCGTCTTCAAAGGGCAGTTCAGTCATGCTGGCGCACAGGAGCCGGACACGCTGCTCCAACGCATTGGCCGCAACGGCCGCCTGCACGTGGACCAGGCTGTATTCGTCGTTGTCCACGGCGGTAACCTGCCCTTGGGTATGTTGTGCCAATAACAGCGTGCTCACACCCCGGCCGCAACCGATGTCCAGCAGCGTCTTCGGAACAGCGGGCAATGCATTCAGGGCTGCCAATGTGTCTTCGGCAGAGCCCGGCCCCAGGCGATCCAAACTATCAAAGAGTCGCTCGAAATCGGCCATGTAGTGGTCATGTTCATTCATATCCTTTGATAACCACTTAAGGCGCAACGCCTGCTTTTCGTTGAAGCCCTGTTTGAGCAACCAGCCCAGATGCGCGCCTGGGGCCTGGTTCTCCAACGCCTGGTGCCAGCCACGCATCGAGGCTTGCCCGAGCATGGCGGCGAGCAGATCCCGGGATTGTTGTTTCTGCGCAATCTCGTGTTCCAGCGTCTGTAACCGCTCAAGCAACAATGCCCTGTCGATGCGCGTGTCCAGGCACGCCTGGCACTCTTTCAACGTCAGCCCACCGGCTTGCAGTTGCTGCAACAACTTCAACTGTTGCAGGTCATGCGTCGAATACGCGCGATACCCATTGGCCTGGCGCTTGGAGCTGATCAGCCCCAGCTTTTCGTAATAGAGCAGCGTCGAACGGCTTAAACCCACTTTCAGCGCCAACTCGGAAATACGATACATAAGCTGTCCCTCGATCCATGGCGTACAACATAAACTATGAAGCTATAGACAGGTAAAGGGGAAATTTGCCCAAATGGTTTTTTTATTGCGACCTTTTCTACGCAGATCGAAGTGCGGTGTGTGTGGATTGTCCTACCCCCTCAAGACCCTTTATCCTCTTCGGTCCCGCACGACCCACTCCGGAGCCGCCATGGACCTCGCCACGCTCGCCCTCTTTCTCCCCGCCTGCTTCGCCCTGAACATGGCGCCCGGCCCCAACAACCTGCTGTCCGTAAGCAACTCCACGCGTCATGGCTATCGCACTTCTTGCCTTGCGGGTATTGGCCGTTTGCTGGCCTTTGCCGGCATGATTGCCCTCGCCTCTGCCGGCTTGGCGGTGGTGCTGCAAACCTCAGAGCTGTTGTTCTACGGGATCAAGATTCTGGGTGCGGCGTATCTGTTTTATCTTGCATTCCAGTTGTGGCGGGCTAATCCGCACAAAGAAGCTGAATCAGCGACGGACAAGGTGGGATTGTGGGCCTTGGCACGTCAGGAGTTTCTGGTGGCGGCCGGCAACCCTAAAGCCATCCTGATCTTCACCGCTTTCCTCCCGCAATTCGTAGTGCCAGGCCAACCGATCACCCCCCAATTTGCGCTGCTGGGTGCGATGTTCCTGGGCCTGGAATGGGTCGCCATCAGCGCCTACGCGTACATGGGCCTGCATATGCGCCGCTGGTTTGCCGAGCCCCGTGGCAAGCGACTGTTCAATCGCTGCTGCGCCGGCTTGTTGTCAGCGGCGGCCACAGTGCTGTTGATGGCACGCAGGGCGTGAGGGCCGCCTCGCGCACTTCACGAACATGGACACCCTGAATAGGGAGAACGCGACATGACCCGAACCGAACTCGTCGACTTTTACCAAGGCTACATCGACTGCCTCAACCGTCAGGACTGGGAGCACCTGGGTGACTTCGTCCACCCGCAGGTGACCTACAACGCCAGCCCCATCGGCCTGGCAGGCTACCGCGCGATGCTGGAACGCGATTTTCGTGAGATCCCCGACCTGGTGTTTCGCATCCAACTGCTGGTAGCCGACCCGCCGACCGTCGCCAGCCGGTTGAATTTCACGGTGAGCCCCCGAGGTGAATTCTTCGGGCTGCCGATCAATGGCAGGACGGTGACCTTCGATGAAAACGTGTTCTACGAATGCCGCGATGGCAAAATTGCGCAGGTCTGGTCAGTCATCGACAAAGCCGCGATAGCTCAACAGCTGACACACGATTAGCCTTGATCGACCGTCGTCTAGACTCTCTACACCCGACCAACCCGTGGAGACCCAAGATGAACAAAAACACCCTCTGCCTCTGGTACAACGGCACCGCCCTGGAAGCGGCGAAGTTCTACGCCGAGACTTTCCCGGACAGCGCGGTGAAGGCCGTACATCACGCCCCCGGCGACTTTCCGGCGGGCAAGCAAGGCGATGTGTTGACCGTCGATTTCACCGTATTGGGCATTCCCTGCCTGGGATTGAATGCTGGCCCGGCGTTCCCGCATACCGAGGCGTTTTCATTTCAGGTGGCCACGGACGACCAGGCCGAAACCGACCGCTATTGGAACACCATTATCGACAACGGCGGCCAGGCCAGCGCCTGCGGCTGGTGCAAGGACAAGTGGGGCGTGTCCTGGCAGATCACCCCACGCGTCTTGTCGGCGGCGGTGACGCATGCCAACCCGGCCATCGCCAAGCGTGCGTTCGAGGCAATGATGACCATGACCAAGATTGACGTGGCTGCTATCGAAGCTGCGGTAGCAGGTGATTGAAGGCACCAAAGATCCAATGTGGGAGCGGGCTTGCTCGCGAATGCGGTGGGTCAGTCAACTCACCTGTCACTGATACACCGCATT
>NZ_CBFHAZ010000034.1:0-55950 GCF_965653655.1 Pseudomonas onubensis
CGCGAATGCGGAGTGTCAGTCGATAAACATGTGACTGATACACCGCATTCGCGAGCAAGCCCGCTCCCACATTTTTGATCTTCAGTGTGGCTTAGAGCTCACCGAGGCCATCGATCAGCGCCTGGTTCTGCTCTGGCGTACCGATACTGATCCGCAGGAACTGGGCAATCCGCTCCTGCTTGAAGTGCCGCACAATCACCCCTTGCTCACGCAGCTTTGCGGCCAAACCGGCAGCGTCGTGCCGTGGGTGACGCGCGAAGATGAAGTTGGCTGCTGACGGCAACACTTCAAAGCCCTTGCCCTCCAACTGCGCAACCACCGTGTTGCGGCTGTCGATCACCCACAGGCAAGTCTTCTCGAAATGCTCACGGTCCTCAAAAGCCGCCGCCGCCCCGACAATCGCCAGACGGTCCAACGGGTAGGAGTTGAAGCTGTTCTTGACCCGCTCCAGCGCCTCGATCAGGTCCGGGTGGCCCACGGCCAGGCCCACGCGCAAACCGGCCAGTGAGCGCGATTTGGACAGGGTCTGGGTCACCAGCAGGTTCGGGTAACGATCCACCAGGCTGATGGCGGTTTCGCCGCCGAAGTCGATATAGGCCTCATCCACCACCACCACTGAATCCGGGCTGCCCTTGAGGATCTGCTCCACCGCGTCCAGTGCCAGTACGCAGCCGGTCGGTGCGTTCGGGTTGGGGAAGATGATCCCGCCATTGGGCTTGGCGTAGTCGGCTACGTGAATCTGGAATTGCTCGTCCAATGGCACCGGGGCGGACTTGATGCCATACAGGCCGCAGTACACCGGGTAGAAGCTGTAGCTGATGTCCGGGAACAGCAGCGGCAAGTCGTGCTGGAACAGGCCGTGGAAGATGTGCGCCAGCACTTCGTCGGAACCGTTGCCGAGGAACACCTTGCTGGCATCAATCGCGTAATACTTGGCCACCGCCTGCTTGAGCAGGTCGCTGTTGGGGTCCGGGTACAAACGCAGGTTGTCGTTCAACTCGGCCTGCATCGCCGCCAGCGCCTTGGGCGAAGGCCCGTAGGGGTTTTCATTGGTGTTGAGCTTGACCAGTTTGGTCAGCTTCGGTTGTTCACCAGGTACGTAAGGCACGAGGTCCTTGACGAAGGGGCTCCAGAATTTGCTCATGCCTTATTTCCCCTCTTCAAGGATGCGATATTCGGCGCTGCGTGCGTGGGCACTCAGCGATTCACCACGAGCCAGCACCGAGGCAGTCTTGCCCAGTTCGGAGGCGCCTTGTGGCGAGCAGAAGATAATCGACGAACGCTTCTGGAAGTCATACACCCCCAGCGGCGACGAGAAACGCGCGGTGCCGGACGTCGGCAGCACGTGGTTGGGGCCCGCGCAGTAGTCGCCCAGGGCTTCGCTGGTGTGACGCCCCATGAAGATCGCACCGGCGTGGCGGATCGACGGCAGCCACGCTTGTGGATCGGCTACGGACAATTCCAAGTGCTCCGGCGCAATGCGGTTGGCCACTTCGATGGCTTGCTCCATGTCGCGCACCAGAATCAATGCACCACGGCCATTGATCGACTTCTCGATGATCTCGGCGCGTTCCATGGTCGGCAGCAGCTTGTTGATGCTGGCTGCAACCTTGTCGAGGAACTGGGCGTCGGGGCTGACCAAAATTGCCTGGGCGTCCTCGTCGTGTTCGGCCTGGGAGAACAGGTCCATGGCGATCCAGTCCGGGTCGGTCTGGCCATCACACACCACGAGGATTTCCGAAGGGCCGGCGATCATGTCGATGCCGACCTGGCCAAACACGTGGCGCTTGGCGGTGGCGACATAGATGTTGCCAGGGCCAACCACCTTGTCGACCTTCGGCACGCTTTCGGTGCCGTAGGCCAAGGCCGCAACGGCTTGCGCGCCACCAATGGTGAACACGCGGTCAACACCGGCGATGCAGGCAGCGGCCAGCACCAGCTCGTTGATTTCACCACGTGGCGTCGGCACCACCATGACCACTTCGGTCACGCCCGCCACTTTGGCCGGGATGGCGTTCATCAGCACCGATGACGGATAAGACGCTTTACCACCCGGCACGTACAGGCCGGCGCGGTCCAGCGGCGTGACCTTTTGGCCCAGCACGGTGCCATCGGCTTCGGTGTAGCTCCAGGAATCCTGTTTCTGTTTTTCGTGGTAGCTGCGTACACGTGCCGCCGCAATTTCCAGGGCTTCACGCTGAGGCGCGGTGATACGCGTCAGGGCCAGTTCCAGGCGTTCACGCGGCAGGATCAGATCCGCCATGGACTTCACGTCCAGGCCATCGAACTGGCGGGTGAAGTCCACCAGCGCCGCATCACCGCGCTCGCGCACGGCCTTGATGATGTCGAGCACTCGCTGGTTGACCGAGTCGTCGGACACGCTTTCCCAGCTCAGCAGATGATCCAGATGATGGGCGAAATCCGGGTCGGCAGCGTTGAGTCGGGCAATTGCAGTGGACGTGGTCATAGCGAGGGCCTCATAGGAATGGCAAAAATACTCAAGCGCCGAAAGTTAGCAGTCGATCCGCTTGGGCACCTGAGAATTCTGGCTATGAGGCGGATAGACGGGCGTAGCTTTTCAGCTACGCGGGTGAGTCAACCGCGGTGTCGAGACTCCACTGCCTTGCGCAAGGTGTCGATCAACGCCTGGATACGGGCGTGTTGCATCTTCATCGAAGCCTTGTTGACGATCAGGCGAGAGCTGATGTCGGCAATGAAATCCTGGGGCTCGAGACCGTTGGCACGCAGGGTGTTGCCGGTGTCGACCACGTCGATGATTTTGTCGGCCAGGCCGATCAGCGGCGCCAGCTCCATCGAGCCGTAGAGCTTGATGATGTCGACCTGACGGCCTTGCTCGGCGTAGTAGCGTTTGGCGACGTTGACGAACTTGGTGGCCACGCGCAGGCGGCCTTTAGGCTCGACGTCACCGACACGGCCGGCGGTCATCAGCTTGCACAGGGCAATACGCAGGTCCAACGGCTCGTACAGGCCCTGGCCACCGTATTCCATCAGCACGTCTTTACCGGCAACACCGAGGTCGGCGGCGCCATGTTCAACGTAGGTTGGCACGTCGGTAGCCCGCACGATCAACAGGCGCACATCGTCCTGGGTCGTGGGGATGATCAGCTTGCGGCTCTTGTCCGGATTCTCGGTTGGCACGATGCCCGCTTCAGCCAGAAGCGGCAAAGTGTCGTCAAGGATGCGGCCCTTGGACAGTGCGATGGTCAACATGGGAAACGTCAGTCCTTCATCAGGCTATTGCTGTCCGGTCGCAAGCGGCGCCAGACACAGATCGAGGCCATTACAGCCTCGATTTGAAACAAATTCAGCTAACAGCAAACACAGACCTGTGGCGAGGGAGCTTGCTCCCGTTGGGTCGCGAAGCGGCCCCCCAAGAGCGGGACTGCTGCGCAGTCCAGCGGGAGCAAGCTCCCTCGCCACGGGTGACGGTGTTACTAGCCCGGTACGCGGCGGATTTTAGCGCCGAGCATCTGCAGCTTTTCTTCGATGCACTCGTAACCACGGTCGATGTGGTAGATGCGGTCGATCAGGGTGTCGCCGTCTGCGCACAACGCCGAAATCACCAGGCTGGCCGAGGCACGCAGGTCGGTTGCCATGACTGGCGCGCCCTTGAGCTTGTCGATACCGGTAACGATGGCAGTGTTGCCTTCGACCTGGATCTTGGCGCCCATGCGGTGCAGTTCATACACGTGCATGAAGCGGTTTTCGAAGATGGTCTCGATCACGGCGCCTGTGCCTTCGGCAATCGCGTTCAAGGAAATGAACTGCGCCTGCATGTCGGTCGGGAACGCCGGATAAGGAGCCGTACGCACGTTTACGGCTTTTGGCCGCTTGCCGTGCATGTTCAGCTCGATCCAGTCCTCACCGGTAGTGATTTCAGCACCGGCTTCCTTGAGTTTTTCCAGCACGGCTTCCAGGATGGTCGGATCGGTGTCCTTGACCTTGACGCGGCCACCGGTAACGGCGGCGGCAACCAGGTAGGTGCCGGTCTCGATGCGGTCCGGCATCACTTTGTAGGTGGCCGAGTGCAGACGCTTCACACCGTCGATAGTGATGGTGTCAGTGCCGGCGCCGGTGATGTTGGCACCCATGGCGATCAGGAAGTTGGCCAGGTCGACCACTTCAGGCTCGCGCGCAGCGTTTTGCAGCACGCTGCGACCGTTCGCCAGGGCGGCAGCCATCATGATGTTCTCGGTACCGGTAACGCTGACGGTATCAAAGAAGAAGTTGGCACCGCGCAAACCGCCTTCCGGCGCCTTGGCCTTGATGTAGCCGCCTTCGACATCGATGACCGCGCCCATGGCTTCAAGGCCACGAATGTGCAGGTCGACAGGCCGCGAGCCAATGGCGCAACCGCCAGGCAGTGCTACTTCAGCTTCGCCGAAACGGGCAACCATCGGGCCCAGCACCAGGATCGAGGCACGCATGGTTTTCACCAGTTCGTACGGAGCGATCAGGGTCTTGATGGTGCGCGGGTCGATTTCGACAGACAACTTCTCGTCGATCACCGGCTCGATGCCCATGCGACCGAACAGCTCGATCATGGTGGTGATGTCGTGCAGGTGCGGCAAGTTGGCCACGGTTACCGGGCCATCACACAGCAGGGTCGCTGCCAGGATCGGCAAGGCGGAGTTTTTTGCACCGGAAATGCGGATCTCGCCATCGAGGCGGGCACCACCGGTAATAATCAATTTATCCATAAGAATCTCGACGCCTTGGGGGCTCAGGTACGCTCGGCCCAGGCCGCGCGGCTGAAAAATTTCATAGTAACCGCGTGGATGCTGCCATCGGTGATCCACGGGTTCAAATGGGCATAGATCTGCTGTTGACGCTTGACCGGGCTTAATTTTGCCAGTTCATCGCTAATCACGTTCAGCTGGAAATTGCAGCCTTCGCCTTCAACTTCTACGATCGTTTCCGGCAGCTTTCCTTCAAGGAAGCTTTTAACTTCTAGGGCCTGCATGCTCAACCTCTATCGGCGCCCAGTGCGCACGGGTCGCACATCATACAAAAAAGCCCCGCGCCTGCGAACCCCGCATAGCAGGACTCTGACGGGGGGCTTCTTTAATAATGTGTATTAAGGATGCGCCAACAGCTCGGTAATACCGGAAACCTCAGCGATTTCACGCATGTCTTCGGGCAGTGCGCGGATGCTGACCGGCTTTTTGACCGCTTGCGCATCACGCATGAAGCACAGCAACAACGAAAGACCAACACTGCTGGATTTGGTAACCGCCGAGCAATCGAGCACCAGCGCAGGCGCGTTGCTGCTGTTGATCAGCGCCTGGCCCTGCTTGCGCAGCTCAGGCCCGGTGCGGTAATCCAGCACGCCGCTGAGGAACAACTCGCCGGCGTCGCCGAGACGAACAGCCGATTCGGTCATTGCGCGGACTTCCCAGCTTCTTTATCGGAGGTTTCCTTGGCCTTGGCGACTTCACCGGCCCAACCATTGATGGTTTTGTCCAGGTTATTGCCATTGCGCTGCATCGCATCAGCGAACTGATCGCGGAACAGCTTGCCGATGTTGATGCCGTTGATGATCACATTGCGCAGTTTCCACTCGCCGTTGACCTTCTCCAGCGTGTACTGAACCGGGTAAACCGCGCCGTTGTTGCCTTTGACGGTCATGTTGACGCTGGTGCGGTCACCCGACTCATCCCCGGCAGGAGCAACGGTAATGCCTTGGTTGTTGTACTCAAGCAGGGCATTGCCATAGAACTGGAACAGGCCCTTCTTGAAGTTTTCCTGGAAGGTCTGCATCTGCGCAGGCGTGGCCTTGCGCGAATACTTGACCGTCATGATGCTGCGGGAAATGCCCTCGGCATCGACCACAGGACCCACAATGGTGTTGAGCGCTTCGTAGAACCTGGTGGGGTCTTGCTTGTACTGCTCTTTGTTGGCAGTCAGGTCAGCCAGCATCTTGTTGGTCGTGTCCTGCACCAGATCGTGCGCAGAACCCGCCGCGTTGGCCATCAACGGCAGCGCTGCCAGCAGCACCAGCAGGCCACGTCGCAAGGTAGAGATCATGAACAGGTTCCTCATTTGGCGTCTTTATTGACCGTATTGAGCAGGAATTTACCGATCAAGTCTTCAAGCACCAACGACGACTGTGTGTCGTGGATTGTCGAACCATCCTTGAGCAGGGCTGTTTCCCCACCCACGCTGACGCCGATGTACTTCTCGCCCAGCAGCCCAGCAGTGAGGATAGATGCAGTGGAGTCAGTCGGCAGATTATCTACCTTCTTGTCGACTTGCATGGTCACCCGACCAGTGAAGCTGTCGCGATCCAGATCGATTGCCGTGACCTTGCCGATGGTTACACCGGCCATGGTCACTTTAGCTCTGACCGTCAAACCGGCGATATTGTCGAAGTACGCGTAAAGTTTATAAGTATCGGCGGTGGGGCTGGCCGAAAGGCCACTGACCCGCAGGGCCAGCAACAGTAAAGCCAGGATGCCAGCCAGCAAGAAAAGGCCGACACCGATTTCCACAGTGCGGTTTTGCATCAGAAATCTCCAAACATCAAGGCGGTCAAAATGAAGTCAAGGCCCAGTACCGCCAGCGAGGCGTACACAACGGTCTTGGTGGTGGCGCGACTGATCCCTTCTGAAGTGGGCTCACAGTCATAGCCTTGGAATACGGCGATCCAGGTCACTACAAAGGCGAAAACGATGCTTTTGATGATGCCATTGAGCACGTCGCCACTGAAGGTCACGCTGTTTTGCATGTTGCCCCAGTACGAGCCGTCATAGACGCCCAACCAGTCAACCGCCACCCACGAACCACCCCAGATGCCCACCACGCTGAAAATCATCGCCAGCAGCGGCAGGGATATGAAGCCGGCCCACAGGCGCGGGGCAACAATATATTTGAGCGGGTCCACGCCGATCATTTCCAGGCTGGACAACTGCTCGGTGGACTTCATGTTGCCGATTTCGGCGGTCAATGCAGAACCCGCGCGCCCGGCGAACAGCAAGGCGGTGACCACCGGCCCCAGTTCACGCAGCAGCGTCAGGGCAACCATCTGCCCTACCGCCTGCTCCGAACCGTAGCTGGAGAGGATATTGAAGCCCTGCAACGCCAGCACCATGCCGATGAATATCCCGGACACCACGATGATGACCAGGGACATCACGCCCACCGAATGCAGCTGCCTCAACAACAGACCAAAGCCGCCGCCAATGCCGCCACGCCCGAGCAGCGCGTGAAACAGGAAAATCGTCGAACGCCCCAGGACCTCGACCAAGTCGATGCCGGAGCGGCCGAAAAGGCGAACCTTCTCGAGTAAAGATGTCTTGCGCATCAGCGCTTCCCCAGAAGATCTGAGCGGTAGTCCGCTGCCGGAAAATGAAAAGGCACCGGGCCATCGGGATCGCCGGTCATGAATTGGCGAATGCGCGGGTTATCAGCGTTCATCAGTTCTTCAGGCGTACCCTGCCCCAGCACCTGGCCATCGCCGACCACATAAAGGTAGTCAGCAATGCTCGCGGTTTCGGCCAGATCGTGGGAGACCACGATGCTGGTGATCCCCAGTGCATCGTTGAGCAGGCGGATCAGGCGCACCAGCACGCCCATGGCGATCGGGTCCTGGCCTACGAACGGCTCGTCATACATGAGGATCTGCGGATCAAGGGCAATGGCCCGCGCCAGCGCAACACGACGCTTCATGCCGCCGGACAACTCGTCGGGCATCAGGTCGATGGCACCGCGCAGGCCCACGGCTTGCAGCTTGAGCAGCACAATGTCACGAATCATTTCATCGGACAGCTGGGTATGCACCCGCAGCGGAAACGCTACGTTTTCGAAAACGTCGAGGTCGGTGAACAGGGCACCGCTCTGGAACAACACGCCCATATGCTTGCGCGCATCGAACAGATCGCTGCGCGACAGCGTCGGCAGGTTCTGGCCGTTGACCCACACTTCACCGGCGCTGGGCCGCAATTGCATGCCCATCAGGCGCAACAGAGTGGTCTTGCCGCAACCGGAAGGCCCCATGATGCCCGTGACTTTGCCGCGGGGAATGCGAATATCGACGTTATTGAAGATGCTGCGCGAACCGCGCTTGAAGGTAAGACCCTTCAGCTCGACCGCGTAGGCGTTATCGGCACTCATCTAATCTCCTTGGGATGCAGCCTTTCACTCAGACACCATGCTTGCGACTTTCGTTTGCAACAGATGCACAAAAGTTAGCGGCATGGGTTGGGCCGACCGAACTGGCGGCGAACTATATCACTGCTGGTACAGAGCCCCCAAGGCCGGAACAGCCCTTGTTCAGATTCGGGACAGGGAAAACACCTGACTGAGCATCAATCCCAGGCACCTGCTGAATAACTAGCGTGAGGGTTTTGATCATTACCGCTATAATCGCCGACTTTTCGTCAGGCTATACGATTTCAGACATGAGCCAATCCAGCGACCTTATTCAATCCGCACAACGCACCATCCGCCTCGAGCTTGAAGCCGTAGAAGGTTTACTGGCCCATATCGACGCAGATTTCGTGCGCGCCTGCGAGATGATTCTGGCCAGCACGGGCCGCGTTGTGGTGGTCGGCATGGGCAAATCCGGCCACGTTGGCAACAAGATCGCCGCCACCCTGGCCAGCACCGGGACCACGGCGTTTTTCGTGCACCCGGCCGAAGCCAGCCACGGCGACATGGGCATGATCACCAAGGATGACATTATCCTGGCACTGTCGAACTCCGGCACCACCAACGAAATCGTGACCTTGCTGCCCTTGATCAAGCGCCTGGGCATCAAGATGATCAGCCTTACCGGCAACCCCGAATCCACGCTGGCCAAGGCTGCCGAAGTCAATTTGAACGTGCATGTGGCCCACGAAGCCTGCCCGCTGAACCTGGCACCGACCTCCTCCACCACCGCCGCCCTGGTCATGGGCGACGCCCTGGCCGTGGCGTTGCTGGAAGCCCGTGGTTTTACCGCTGAAGATTTCGCGTTTTCGCACCCGGGCGGTGCGCTGGGTCGTCGCCTGCTGCTCAAAGTGGAAAACGTCATGCACTCGGGCGATGAACTGCCCCACGTGCAACGCGGCACCTTGCTCAAAGACGCACTGATGGAAATGACCCGCAAGGGCCTGGGCATGACCGTGATCCTGGAAGCCGACGGGCGTCTGGCCGGAGTCTTCACCGACGGCGACCTGCGCCGCACCCTGGACCGCACCATCGATATCCACACTGCGACTATCGATGCGGTGATGACGCCCCACGGCAAGACCGCCCGCCCCGAGATGCTTGCAGCCGAAGCGCTGAAGATCATGGAAGACCATAAGATTGGCGCGCTGGTGGTGGTCAATAATGACGACCGCCCGATCGGCGCCCTGAACATGCACGACTTGCTGCGTGCGGGAGTGATGTAAATGACCGGCGACCTGCTGCAACGCGGTAAAAACATCAAACTGGCGATTTTTGACGTCGACGGCGTGCTGACCGATGGCCGTCTGTACTTCCTCGAAGATGGCAGCGAATTCAAGACTTTCAACACCCTCGACGGCCAGGGCATCAAAATGTTGATGGCCGCTGGTGTGCAAACGGCGATTATCAGTGGTCGAAAGACACCGGTTGTGGAACGCCGCGCACAAAACCTGGGGATTCCTTACCTGTATCAAGGCCGTGAGGATAAACTGGTGGTTCTGGACGAGCTTCTTGGCCAACTCAACCTAAGCTATGAGCAAGTTGCGTACCTGGGTGATGATCTGCCTGACCTGCCGGTCATTCGCCGAGTCGGCCTGGGCATGGCCGTCGCCAATGCGGCGGCATTTGTTCGTGAACACGCCCATGGCATCACTGCCGCACGTGGCGGCGAAGGTGCCGCCCGCGAGTTCTGCGAATTGATCCTGCGTGCCCAGGGCAGTCTTGAAGCGGCCCACGCCGCCTACTTATAGAGCGTTTTATGCTGAGCAAAAAGATTCGCAACTTCCTGTTATTCGGGGTCATCGCCGCGCTGTTCCTGGCGGTGGGCTACTGGAATATCAGCCCGGAGCGCTTTCTCGACAAGCCTGTAGCACAGGTTGACGAGGGCCTGATCGACAATTTCGCCACCAATGCCTATACGGTGCAGTTCATGCCTGACGGCAAGGTCCAATACGAGATGACCTCCGACAAGGTGGAACACGTCAAAGCCTCCGACGTCAGCCTGCTGACCAACCCGGACCTGAACCTGTTCCGTGGCACCGACTTTCCGTGGCACGTCACCAGCAAACGTGGCGAGGTCAACGCAGACGGCACCCAGGTTGAATTGATCGACTCGGTACGCGTCGCGCGCACCGATGAACAGAAGCGTGACACCATCATCACCAGCAGTCGCATGACCGTTTTCCCACAACAGCAATATGCGCAGACCGAGCAAGACGTTAGAATTGACGGCGCTGGCGGTGTATCGACTGGCAAGGGAATGAAAGCGTATTTGAAAGAAAGCAGGATACACCTGCTATCGAACGTAAGAGGACAGTATGAGGCTCGTTAAAACCCTCCCTATTTTGCTCGGTCTGGGCGCAGCACTGGGAAGCGTGAGCGCCTGGGCTCTGCCGAACGATAGCCAGCAACCGATCCATATTTCGGCTGACGATGCGCAGCTGGATGACAAACAAGGCGTCGCGACCTACACCGGCGGCGTGATCATCACCCAGGGCTCGATGAAGATTACCGGCAACACGGTAACCCTGACTCGCACCGCGGCTGGCGACATCGACGTGGTGACTTCGGTGGGCAACCTGGCTTACTTCGAACAGAAGCAGGCGGCTGCTGACCCAGCACCGATGAAAGGCTACGGCAGGACCATCCAGTATCACGCCCAGCAGAACCGCATTATCCTGATTGACCAGGCACGGGTTGTCAGCACCGACGGCAACACCACCGAAGGTGAAAAAATCACCTACGACACCGTCAAGCAGATCGCTACCGCCGGTCGCGCCAATGGTACAAAAATCGGCACGCCGAAGCCGCGCATCGACATGGTTATCCAGCCGAAGCAGAAAGACGCTGCCGCCCCTGCGCCGAAACCCGCTGCGAAGAAGACGAACTAATGGCAACCCTGAAAGCCCAGCATCTGGCCAAAGCTTATAAAAGCCGTCAGGTCGTACGCGACGTCAGCCTGTCGATCGACAGCGGCCAGATCGTCGGCTTGCTCGGCCCCAACGGCGCCGGCAAGACCACCTGCTTCTATATGATTGTTGGCCTGGTCCAGGCGGATCAGGGCCGTGTATTGATTGACGACCTGGACGTAAGCCACCAGCCGATGCACGGTCGTGCACGCGCAGGTATCGGCTATCTTCCCCAGGAAGCGTCGATCTTCCGCAAACTGTCGGTGTCGGACAACATCATGGCGATCCTCGAGACCCGCAAGGAACTCGACCGTGACGGCCGTCGCAAAGAGCTGGAAAGCCTGCTGCAGGAGTTCCATATCAACCACATTCGCGACAACCTCGGCATGAGCTTGTCCGGTGGTGAGCGTCGCCGTGTGGAAATCGCCCGCGCCCTGGCCACCGCGCCGAAGTTCATCCTGCTGGACGAACCTTTTGCCGGTGTCGACCCGATCTCGGTCGGCGATATCAAGCAGATCATCCATCACCTCAAGGCCAAGGGTATCGGTGTACTGATCACCGACCACAACGTGCGTGAGACCCTCGATATCTGCGAGACCGCCTATATCGTCAATGATGGACAACTGATTGCAGAAGGTGACTCCGCAACTATCCTGGCCAATGAACTGGTGAAGGAAGTGTACCTGGGTCACGAGTTCCGCCTGTAAACACGGTGGTATCAGGCCATTGCCCGGGGCGCGCGCAAGTCAATAAAAACCTCAGTTTTTTTATTGTTACCGCGCTCTAGGCAAAGCCCCTGATATCAGGCATATAATTTGCTTATGTTTGGCGCTCACGCGCCCTGTCGTGGATGGCGCATTGCGCCGGCGAATAAGGTGTTAAGCCCCTGCCATGAAACCATCGCTAGTCCTGAGAATGGGCCAGCAGCTGACGATGACACCGCAGCTGCAACAGGCCATCCGCCTGCTCCAATTGTCGACCCTGGACCTGCAACAGGAAATCCAGGAGGCCCTGGAGTCCAATCCGATGCTCGAACGCCAGGAAGAAGGCGACGACTTCGATAATGCAGACCCGCTGGCCGATAACATCGAGCAAAAACCCAACGCCGACGTGCAGGAACCCTCCTATCAGGAAACCGCCCCTACGGTGGATAACCTTGAGGAAGGCGAATGGAACGAACGCATCCCCAACGAGCTTCCTGTCGACACCGCCTGGGAAGACGTCTACCAGACCAGCGCCAGCAGCCTGCCCAGCAATGACGATGACGAGTGGGACTTCACCACCCGCACGTCCGCCGGTGAGAGCCTGCAGAGCCATTTGCTGTGGCAACTGAACCTGGCGCCGATGTCCGACACCGATCGCCTGATCGCCGTGACCCTGATCGACTGCATCAACAATCAGGGCTACCTGGACGAGACGCTCGACGAAATTCTGGAAGCCTTCGACCCGGAACTGGACATCGAGCTGGACGAAATCGAAGCCGTCCTGCATCGCATCCAACAGTTCGAGCCTGCCGGCATTGGCGCTCGTACCTTGAGCGAATGCCTGTTGCTGCAACTGCGCCAGCTGCCGGCCAAGACCCCTTGGCTCGCCGAGGCCCAGCGCCTGGTCACCGACTACATCGACCTGCTGGGCAGCCGCGACTACAGCCAGTTGATGCGCCGCATGAAGCTCAAGGAAGACGACCTGCGCCAGGTCATCGAGCTGGTGCAGAGCCTCAACCCGCGTCCGGGCTCGCAGATCGAGTCCAGCGAAGCCGAATATGTCGTTCCGGACGTGATCGTGCGCAAAGATAACGAGCGCTGGCTGGTGGAGTTGAACCAGGAGTCGGTGCCACGCCTGCGGGTCAACCCGCAATACGCAGGCTTTGTGCGCCGCGCCGACACCAGCGCCGACAACACCTTCATGCGTAACCAATTGCAGGAAGCGCGCTGGTTCATCAAGAGCCTGCAAAGCCGCAACGAAACCCTGATGAAAGTGGCCACCCAGATCGTCGAGCACCAGCGCGGCTTCCTGGAATATGGCGATGAGGCGATGAAACCACTGGTTCTGCATGACATTGCCGAGGCTGTGGGCATGCATGAATCGACGATTTCCCGCGTGACCACACAGAAATTCATGCATACCCCACGGGGTATTTATGAACTGAAATACTTTTTCTCCAGCCACGTCAGCACCTCCGAAGGCGGCGAATGCTCGTCCACGGCGATCCGCGCGATCATCAAAAAACTGGTTGCGGCGGAAAATCAGAAAAAGCCATTGAGTGACAGTAAGATCGCTGGTTTACTGGAGGCACAAGGCATTCAGGTCGCCCGTCGAACCGTCGCCAAGTACCGCGAGTCCCTCGGGATCGCGCCTTCCAGCGAGCGTAAGCGTTTGATGTGACGGGCGGGCCATAGCGTTCCAGTGGCAGGCGCTTTTGCCTGTCGCTTTATGCACTGGCAACGAAGGAGAAGCTGTATGCAAGTCAACATCAGTGGACACCAGCTGGAAGTCACCAAGCCCCTGCGTGAGTACACCGAGAGTAAGCTGAACAAGCTTGCGGGGCATTTTGACAAGATCACCAACGTGCAGGTCATCATGGAGGTCGATAAGCTCAAGCAGAAAATCGAGGCCACCCTGCATGTACCGAATGCGAAGCTCGTCGCCAATGCCGAGCATGAAGACATGTATGCGGCGATTGACTCGCTCTACGACAAGCTGGACCGCCAACTCATAAAGCATAAGGAAAAGAATCTGCACCTGATGCAAGGTACAGGTCGTTAACTCTCCCCCATGATCCAACTTGAAACCATCCTGACCCCCGGCCGTTCCCTCGTGAACGCGCCGGGCGGCAGTAAGAAAAAAGCCCTCGAACACATCGCCAACCTGATCAGCCGTGAAGTGCCTGAGCTGGATGAGCAAGTCGTGTTCAAGGCCCTGATTGACCGTGAAAAACTGGGCTCCACCGGTTTTGGCAACGGCATCGCCATTCCTCACTGCCGCCTTGAAGGCTGCACGTCTCCCGTCAGTGCGCTATTGCACCTGCAGGAGAAAATCGATTTCGACGCCATCGACGGCGCCCCGGTTGACCTGCTGTTCGTTCTGCTGGTCCCGCAAGCCGCCACCGATGCGCACCTGGAACTGCTTCGGCAGATAGCCAGCATGCTCGACCGCAAGGAAGTACGCGACAAACTGCGCAGCGCCAGCAGCAACGAGGCGCTTTATCAGGTTGTACTCGATGAGCAAAGCGGGCAGTAATCATGCGTTTGATCATCGTCAGCGGCCGCTCCGGCTCGGGTAAAAGCACCGCCCTCAACGTCCTTGAGGACAACGGTTTCTACTGCATCGACAACCTGCCGGCGGGCCTGCTGCCGGAATTGGCCGAACGCGCCCTGATCCACACTGAACTGGCGCAGCCACTGGTGGCCGTCTCGATTGACGCCCGCAACCTGCCCAGCCATCTTGAGCGCTTCCCACAGCTGCTTGAGGAAGTGCGCGCCAAGCATATTCATTGCGATGTGCTGTACCTGGATGCCGACGAGGAGACGCTGCTCAAGCGCTTCTCCGAAACCCGTCGACGTCACCCCCTCAGTAGCCCCCATCGCTCTCTGGCCGAAGCCATCGAGGACGAGACCACGCTGCTGGGGCCGATCATTGACCTCGCTGACCTCAAGATCAACACCACCGGCTTGAACCTGTATCAGTTACGCGATGCTATCAAGCTGCGCCTGCTGAACCAGCCGGAACCCGGCACGGCCTTTCTGGTTGAGTCGTTTGGGTTCAAGCGTGGGATGCCGGTGGATGCCGACCTGGTGTTCGACGTGCGCTGCCTGCCCAACCCTTACTGGAAACCTGAACTGCGTGATCAGTCTGGCTTGGACCAGCCGGTGGTCGAGTACCTGGCTGCGCAACCGGATGTCGAGGAAATGTTCCAGGATATCTCCAGCTACCTGCTCAAATGGTTACCGCGCTTTGCCGCAAGTAATCGGGCTTATGTCACCATTGCCATCGGCTGCACCGGCGGCCACCATCGCTCCGTCTACCTGACCGAACGCCTGGGCCAGGTGCTGCAACAAACCCTCAAGAACGTCCAGGTTCGCCACCGCGACCTTAGCTGAAAGGAACACCCCCGCGATGCCCGCTCTGGAAATTGAAATCATCAACAAGCTGGGCCTGCACGCCCGCGCCTCGGCTAAATTCGTCGGTGTTGCCGGGCAGTTCCCCTGCCAGATCCGCGCCGGGCGCACACCAGAGTCGATGGTCGACGGCAAAAGCATCATGGCCATGATGATGCTGGCTGCGGGCAAGGGCACCAGGATTCACTTGAAGACGGAAGGCGAACAAGAGCAGGAAGCGATGGACGCTCTGGTCAAGTTGATCAATAACTACTTTGACGAGGGTGAGTAAACCCACCCTTTGAGACAGGTGTGAGGCTGCAATGGCCTCACCCTAATGCAGTATCCATCACCATCATCAAGCAAAACCCGATGCACAGCCCCAGGCTGGCAAGCTTTTCGTGACCATTGCGGCGCGATTCCGGGATCACTTCGTGAGTCACCACCAACAACATCGCACCCGCCGCCAGCGCGAGCCCCAGCGGCAATAGAACCTCAGCCAGGCTCACCAACCACGCACACAGCACGGCAAACACCGGCTCGACCAAGCCTGACGCGGCGCCGATCAAGAACGCCTTGACCCGCGACATGCCTGCCCCAGCCAGCACCAGTGCAATCACTAAACCTTCCGGCACATCCTGCAAGGCAATGCCCATGGCCAGGCTGTCGGCGTCCGGCATGCCGCCACCGGCGGAAACGCCCACCGCCATGCCTTCCGGAATGTTGTGGGCAATGATGGCGAAGACAAACAGCCAGATACGCGGCGGAATGACCGGTTTATCCGGCGTGCCCACCAGCATCTCCGGGCTCGCGCCGGAAACCTTGCGGTCAACCAGATACAACCCGAATGCACCGAGCATGATGCCGAAGCTGATCAACCCACTGGCACCCCAAGGCGAAAGCCCAAGGCCCTCAGCGGCCGCAATACCGGGCACGATCAACGAAAACGCCGTCGCCGCCAGCATTACCCCGGCACCAAAGCCCAGCAAGGTATCGCTCAGCGCTACCGGCATGCGGCGTATGACCAGCACGGGCACCGCGCCCAGTGCCGTGCCGAGCGCGCAGATAGCGCCGCCCTGCAAGGCGCGCAGGATACGCGGTTCAAGGTTTAGCCAGGCCAGCCCATGGGCCACCAGCAATGCAGTCCCTGCCAACAGCAACAGCGAGCCAAACGCATAACGAAACATTCGCCCGCTGCTGATCGCCAGTGTTTCAGTGCCCATAGTCGGCCTTAGATCTTGTTATAGGTTGAATATCAGGCCAGGGCGGCCTGGTAGCGTGCGGCGACTTCCGGCCAGTTGATCACGCTATAAAAGGCGTTGATGTATTCCGGGCGACGGTTCTGATACAGCAGGTAATAAGCGTGCTCCCACACGTCCAGGCCCAGGATTGGCGTGTTGCCGCTCATCAACGGGCTGTCCTGGTTGCCACTGCTTTCCACCACCAGCGTCTTTTGCGGGGTGACGCTCAGCCAGGCCCAGCCACTGCCGAAGCGGGTCAAGGCGGCCTTGGTGAAGGCCTCTTTGAAACTGTCGAAGCCACCCAGTTGCTCGTCGATGGCTTTGCCCAGTGCGCCTTCAGGCTTGCCGCCGCCTTTTGGCGACATCACCGCCCAGAACAGCGAGTGGTTAGCGTGACCACCACCTTGGTTGATCACGGCAGCACGCAGCTTTTCCGGCAGTTGCTGCACGCTGGACACCAGCTTCTCTACCGGCCAGCCCGCAAACTCCGTGCCTTCGACCGCAGCATTGAGGTTGTTGATGTAGGTCTGGTGATGCTTGGTGTAGTGAATCTCCATGGTTTGCGCATCGATATGCGGCTCCAGAGCGTCATAGGAGTAAGGCAAGGCAGGCAAGGTGTAGGTCATATCAATGTGCTCCGTAGTGTGGAGTGATCGGTTGCGCCGCAGTACCGCCCAGCAGGCGATGAGTACGCGGGTATTCGCCGTGATCGCTGATGAAATTCAACAGTTCGACATAGGTCTTGCTGCTCTGACGCAGCGCCGCCTCGCGCAATGGCGGGCTCAGGCGCGGGTCCTGCATGGTCTGCAACAGCCGTTGGTGAATGGCGCACAGGTATTCCGCGCTTTCCTCCGGCTGGTTGAGGCGCAGGTGCAGGTCCGCCAGGTTGTGATGGGAAATGACGCAAGCCGCCACTGCTTCGTCGGCATCCGCCCAACGCTCGAATAACACTTGCGCCAGGGCCAGGGCTTGCAAATAGGCCTCACGAGCGTCGACCAACTCGCCCGCCATAAAGCAGCGATTGGCCCGTTCGATCGTGCGTTTCCAGTGCTCCATGGTGAGCCTCCAAAGCAGGGTCGGTGATTACACGCCGCCGGCCGTGAGCTTTTCCGGGCCCAGCAGGATCTCCAGTTGGCTACGTGACAAGTCGGTGTGCTCGAGGGCCACATCGATCACCGGGCGGCCTTGCTGATAGGCCTTCTTGGCGATTTCAGCGGCCTTTTGGTAACCAATGATCGGGTTGAGTGCGGTGACCAGGATCGGGTTGCGCGACAGCGCTTCCTTAAGCTTGGCTTCGTTGACCTTGAAGCTGGCGATGGCCTTGTCGGCCAGCAGGCGGCTGGAATTGGCCAACAGTTCGAGGCTGCTGAGCAGGTTCTGGGCGATGATCGGCAGCATCACGTTCAACTCGAAGTTGCCGGACTGCCCTGCGACCGTGATCACCGTGTCATTGCCGATGACCTGGGCGGCAACCATGGCGGTGGCCTCCGGAATCACTGGGTTGACCTTGCCCGGCATGATCGAGGAGCCTGGCTGCAAGCCTTCCAGTTCGATTTCACCCAAGCCTGCGAGCGGGCCGGAGTTCATCCAGCGCAGGTCGTTGGCGATTTTCATCAGCGACACCGCGGTGGCTTTCAACTGGCCGGAAACGGCGACGGCAGTGTCCTGGGAGCCAATCAACGCGAACAGGTTTTTGCCCGGGGTGAATTTCACCCCGGTCAGGCTGCTTAACTGCTGACTGAAACGTGCTGCAAATTCCGGGTGTGCATTGATGCCCGTGCCAACCGCCGTGCCACCCTGTGCCAGCGCCTGCAAGCTCGGCAGCAAATCCTGCAAATGGCCGATATTGGCCTTGAGCTGTTGCGCCCAGCCATTCAGCACCTGGCTCATGCGCACCGGCATGGCGTCCATCAGGTGCGTGCGGCCGGTCTTGATGAACGGGTGGACTTCTTCGGCCTTTTGCTCGATGACCTGTACCAAATGCAGCAAGGCCGGCAGCGTTTGCTCATGCAACACCAACGCCGCGCTGACGTGAATGGTGGTCGGGATGATGTCGTTGCTGCTTTGGCCGCAGTTCACGTGGTCATTGGGGTTGACCGGCTCGCCCAGCAAACGGCTGGCCAGGGTCGCAATCACTTCGTTGGCGTTCATGTTCGAGCTGGTGCCGGAGCCGGTCTGGAAAATATCCACCGGGAAGTGCGGCATGAAGTCGCCTTCGAGCAAGCCTTGGGCGGCATCGACGATGGCCTTGCCCTGCCCTTCGCTGATTTGCTTGAGGTCGACGTTGACCTTTGCGGCGGCGGCCTTGGCCAGGATAAGGGCGCGAATGAATTGCGCCGGCATACGTTGCTGACTGATCGGAAAATTGTTCACCGCGCGCTGGGTCTGCGCGCCATACAAGGCCTCGGCAGGCACTTGCAGCTCGCCCATGCTGTCGCGTTCGATACGGGTGTTACTCATCGTTAGATCCTTGCACCAAGTCAGAAACAGAAAGGGAAGGCAGCAATTCGCAAGTCGCCAATTGCCAGGCAAAGGTCTGCCAGCGCTTGAGGCGGCAGGCACAGTGGGAAAGTTTTTCCAGGTCGCGAAGTGGGCGCCAGGCCTGGTCCAGGCACATGGATCGCCAGTGCCAGGGCAAGGCGATGTCGCCCGCGGTGTCGATCAAAAGGCGGAATGACGTTTCGGCGATCGTCCACGGATGGGTCGCGGTGCAGCACGCCAGGTATCGCCCCTCGTTGAGGTAATGTTCGATCAGGCGCGGTTCATTGGGATCGAGACCGCAGCGAATCTGACGACTCATCCAACGCCAACTCTCAAGGTACGGATCCTCATGCAGGACAGAACTCATGATTCACGCTCATTCGATAATGATATTTATTATTAAATGATATTGAGAATCAAAACAAGAGCAGCAAATCGCAGCCATCAAAAAAGGCACGCCATCTTGAGGATGGCGTGCCTTTTTGATGAAGCGTCGCGCCGTTAACTGCCGGCGACGGTCATCCGCTCAATCAGCACCGAACCGGTGCGAATGTTACTGCGCAGCTCCAGGTCATTACCCACTGCGACGATCTGCTTGAACATATCGCGCATGTTGCCGGCAATAGTCACTTCCTGGACGGCGAATTGAATCTCGCCATTTTCTACCCAGAAACCCGCCGCACCGCGTGAATAATCACCGGTCACCATGTTCAGGCCACTGCCCATCAGCTCGGTGACCAAAAGGCCGCGGCCCATACGGCGCAACAGTGCCGCCTGGTCTTCGTCGCCATGGGTGACGAACAGGTTGTGCACGCCACCGGCGTTCGCCGTGCTTGGCAGGCCGAGCTTGCGACCGGCGTAAGTGCCCAGTACGTAGGACACCAACTCGCCGTTCTCGACGAACGGTTTGGCATAGGTGGCCAGGCCATCACCGTCGAATGCGGAACTGCCCATGGCACGCATCAAGTGCGGGCGCTCATCGATGGTCAGCCATTCAGGAAACAGCTTCTGGCCAATCGCGCCTTCTAGGAACGAAGATTTTCGGTACAGATTGCCGCCGGAAATCGCGCCCAGGAAACTGCCGAACAACCCACCGGCCAGCTCAGCCGAAAACAGCACCGGGACTTCGCACGTAGGCACCGGGCGCGCGCCCAGCCGGCTGGCGGCACGTTGCGCCGCGCGCTGGCCGATGCTGACTGGATCGGCCAGCAATTCGCCCTGGCGGCTCACGTCGTACCAGTAATCGCGCTGCATCTGGCCATTGGCTTCGGCGATCATCACGCAGCTCAAGCTATGGCGGGTGGAGGCATAACCACCGATAAACCCATGGCTGTTACCGTAGACACGGCAGCCTTGATGAGTGCTCAACGTGGTGCCATCAGCGTTCTTGATGCGGGCATCGGCATCGAACGCCGCCGCTTCGCAGATCAGTGCCTTTTCGATCGCCTGCTCCGGTGTGATGTCCCAGGCATGGAACAGATCGAAGTCCTTCAAGTCCTTGGCCATCAGCGCTTTATCGGCCAGGCCCGAACTTTCGTCTTCAGAGGTGTGCTTGGCAATCGCCAGCGCCGCTGCGACGGTTTCACGAATGGCTTCCGGCCCACTGGCGGAAGTGCTGGCCGAGCCTTTGCGCTGCCCGGCATACAACGTGATGCCAAAACCCTGGTCGCGATTGAACTCGACGGTTTCCACTTCACGCTGGCGCACCGACGTCGACAGCCCCTGTTCCAGCGACACGGCTACTTCACAGGCGCTGGCCCCCTGGCGCTTGGCCTCGGCAAGGATCTGCTCGACTTGTTCCTGCAGTGCCGGTAACGCTTGCGGACCGACGCTTTGGGCTGCACTCATGGTTTTCTCCACTCAAATTCTGCTTTCGGTTAAGGCCATCGAGCGACCGGGCCGGACAAGCGGCCCCCGACTGGTTATCATGGCGGCGTTTCTTTGCGGACTGCCACCATGGTTGATTCTTACGACGACTCCCTCGATGGGGAGAAAAGCAAAACCCAGGTCAAACGCGAGCTGCATGCGCTGGTTGACCTCGGCGAGCGCCTTACAACGCTCAAGAAAGACTTGATTGCCAAATTGCCACTGACCGACGAAATGCGCCGGGCGCTTGCGGATGCTCCCAAGCACACCGCGAATATCGCGCGTAAACGGCACATCATGTTTATCGGCAAGCTGATGCGCGATCAGGACACTGATGCCATTCTGGCCTTGCTCGATCAAACCGATGCCTCCACTCGCCAGTACAACGAACGCTTCCATAACCTGGAGCGCTGGCGTGACCGCCTGATCTCGGGCGATGACGCGGTGCTGGAGAAATTCGTGCTGGACTACCCGGACGCGGACCGCCAGCAACTGCGCTCCCTGATCCGTCAGGCCCAGCACGAGCAGGCGCATAACAAGGCGCCGGCCACCAGCCGTAAAATCTTCAAATACATCCGTGAGCTGGACGAGACTCAACGCGGCCTGCGTTGATCCTCTTCCCCGGGTGGCGGTCTTCGCCACCCGAAGCTCCGGCCATTACGACCCCGTGCCACCCACGGTGATCGCATCGATTTTCAAGGTTGGCTGACCAACGCCGACCGGCACCGACTGCCCATCCTTACCGCAAGTGCCTACGCCGCTGTCCAGCGACAGGTCATTACCGACCATCGACACCTTGCTCATGGCCTCCGGCCCATTGCCAATCAACGTCGCCCCTTTGACCGGCGCGGTAATCTTGCCGTCTTCGATCAGGTACGCTTCGCTGGTGGAGAACACAAACTTGCCGCTGGTGATATCGACCTGGCCGCCGCCGAGGTTGGCGCAGTAGATCCCGCGTTTTACCGAGGCGATGATTTCTGCGGGGTCGCTTTCGCCACCGAGCATGTAGGTGTTGGTCATGCGCGGCATCGGCAGGTGCGCGTACGACTCGCGACGGCCGTTGCCGGTACGTGCCACACCCATCAGGCGGGCGTTGAGCTTGTCTTGCATGTAGCCCTTGAGCACACCGTTTTCAATCAGCGTGGTGCATTCGGTCGGCGTGCCTTCGTCGTCGACACTCAGCGAACCACGCCGGCCAGCCAGGGTGCCGTCATCGACAATGGTGCAGAGCTTGGACGCAACCATCTCGCCCATGCGCCCGCTGTAGGCCGAACTGCCTTTGCGGTTGAAGTCACCTTCCAGGCCATGGCCAACAGCTTCGTGCAGCAGCACGCCGGACCAGCCCGAGCCCAACACCACCGGCAAGGTACCGGCCGGCGCCGGAATGGCTTCCAGGTTGACCAGCGCCTGACGCAGCGCTTCACGGGCATAACCCATGGCGCGGTCGTCGCTGAGGAAATAACGGTAGTCGGTACGCCCGCCACCGCCATGGCCACCGCGCTCGCGGCGACCGTTCTGTTCAACAATGACACTCACGTTGAAACGCACCAGCGGCCGTACATCTGCCGCCAGCCCGCCGTCAGTGGACGCCACCAGAATGCGTTCCCACACGCCGGCCATGCTCACCGTGACTTGCTGAATACGCGGATCGAGGGCGCGGGTGGCGGCGTCGATACGCTTGAGCAGATCGACCTTTTCCGCGCGGCTGATCACTTCCAGCGGGTTATCCGGTGCGTACAACTGGGCCACGTCCTGGGTGCTGAAAGCCTGCACGGTGCCGTTCTGGCCCGCGCGGGAAATCGAGCGCGCTGCACGCGCCGCCAGGCCCAGGGCTTCAAGGGTGATGGCGTTGCTGTAGGCAAAGCCGGTCTTTTCACCGGATTGCGCGCGCACGCCTACGCCTTGGTCAAGGTTGAAACTGCCTTCCTTGACGATGCCATCTTCAAGAGCCCACGACTCGGAAATCTGGCCCTGGAAATACAGGTCGGCCGCGTCGATGCCTGGCCCGGCCAGATCACCGAGCACGGTTTGCAGACTTTCGATGGTCACGCCACCGGGTGCCAGGAGGTGTTCACTGACTGAGGACAACAACTCGCTCATAGGTTTGGCCTTAAATTCATCATTCTGAAGCAGGCCGCTGCGCGCCCTGCGAGAAAAAGCGCCGATGATTGACCACCGGCATGCGCGCCCGTATCGACGCCTGTTCACTGCTATCGCGTTCGGCCAACAACACCGCTTCGCCTTGATCCTGTTGTGTCAGCACACGCCCCCAAGGGTCGACAATGGCCGCGTGGCCAAATGTTTCCCGTGGCCCCGGGTGTACACCGCCTTGAGCGGCGGCCAATAAGTAGCATTGGGTTTCGATGGCCCGTGCCCGAATCAGTACATCCCAATGCGCAGCGCCGGTCACCGCTGTAAAGGCCGAAGGCGCGGTAATCAACTCTGCTCCCGCTGCACGCAGTTCGCTGTACAGCTCGGGGAACCGCAGGTCGTAGCACACCGTCAGGCCCAAGCGCCCCACCGGCGTGTCCGCCACCACCACATTGCTGCCGAAAGCATAGTCGTCGGATTCACGATAACGACCTCTGGCATCTGCAACATCGACATCAAACAGGTGCAATTTATCGTAACGGGCGACGATTTCACCCTGATCATCGATCAATAGCGAGCAAGCGTTGGACTTGGCGTGAGGTTGGTCCTGGGGCGGCAACGGCAAAGTGCCGGCCACTATCCATAAGGTGAGGTCGCGGGCGGTCTGTTTCAACCATGGCAGGATCGGGCCTTCGCCCAAGGCTTCGGCGCGACCGATATCGGCGACGTCGCGGCGGCCCATGGCGGCGAAGTTCTCCGGCAGTACCGCAAGCTTCGCCCCGCCCGCTGCCGCTTGCTCCAGCAAGCGCCGGGCCTGGGCCAGGTTGGCCAGCACATCGCTCTGGCTGACCATTTGAATTACCGCAAAGGACATGGGCCGACACTCCGTAATAGGCATGCGGCCATGCTACTCCACAGGCTCTCAGTTTGGCTTTTCAAATGGCTTGTCGAAGGTGATTTTTGGATCCTTCCACGGGCCTTGCACCTTGTATTGCACGCTGGCGAAGCGTGAAACACGGTCACCGATCAGCTTGTCGATCAGGAACAACGCGCCGCCAATGGCGGGCGCGCCGACAATCAGCGCGGCAATCGGCAGGTTGTTGGTGACCGGCAACGTGACCAGCAGCTTGGCGTCGACACGGTCAGCCACCAGGTCCAGGGTGCCATTAAGCTCCAGGTTGGTGGAAGGGCCGGTCATGGTGATGGGCTCACGGGTCACGAATACCCCATCACTGGCGGCCAGCAAGCCTTTGACCCGGTCATAACTCAAACCTTTGCCGAGCAGGTCCGAGAAGTCCAGGCGCAACCGGCGACCGATGGAATTGAAGTTGAGCAAACCGAACACCCGCAGGGCCTGGGCGCCACCTTCCACTTCGACAAACTGGCCTTTGCGGAATGATGCATCCAGGCTGCCTGAGAAACGCTTGGGGCCAACCCACGCCGGCGAACCCGGCCACCGACCATCCACATCCAGGTGGAAGTCTTCGCTGGTCACTGTCGGCGCAAAGCCCCAGCCCTTGAGCACGTCGGCGATGTTCTTGCCGTCCAGGCGGCCCTTGTACCAGCTGCTGCTGGCCCCCGGCGCACCTTCCCAACCACCGGCGCCATTAAGCTGCATGCCCTTGAGGCCGAGGTTGAGGTTGTTGAAGGCCAGGCCTTTGGCAGTCGGGCGGATCTTCAGCGACCAGGCGCCCACCAGATCGGGGCCCTGGAACAGCTGATTGATCGCGATATCCAGCGCGGGAATATCCTTGGGGTCGATATCCGCCAACGGGTCCGGTGCGTTTTCGTCGGCCTGCACGGTCGGGTCCACCGCCGGTAGTTTCACGTATTGCAGGTTGATCGCAATCGGCGCGCCCTTGGCGTCCGGCAGGTTGACCGTGCCCTTGGCCTGCTGGCTGTCGAGCTGCAAACCCCAGGCGGCAGGCTTGCGGTCCAGCTGAAGGTTGGCCTGATCAAGCTGGGTGCCAAAACCGATCAGTTTGCCCACTTTGAAGTCGGCACCACTGAGCAATTGCTTGGCGCTGCCGCCTGGGTCGTTACCGGCGTAGCGGTTGGCCAGTTTTTTCCACGGGTCAATGTCCAGTTCCGACAACACACCGCGAATGCGCAACCCTTTGGCCGCCGGCAACACTGCATCGCCATCGCCCAGGAACAACTCCCCGCGCCCGTCATTGAATTTGTCCGGCGGCGAGGCAAAGGTGAAGCTCGCCAATTCGCCATAATCGAACCAGTAACGCCGCTCGGGGCCCTGCAAGGTCATGCGGAACACGCTGTCACGGCCCTGGCTGGCGGGCATGCCGAAGGGCGCCGGCAGGTCTACCGCCACGCCTTTCATAGTGGAGCTGACCATCAGTTGGCTGTCGGCGCCGTCCAGTGTGAGCTGCAGCTGGTACGGAATATCACCGGACACCGGCAACGGCTGGCTGATTTTTAACCAATCGGTTAGACGCTTGACCGTAACCTGGCCCTTGGCGGTGACGCGGGTACTGATGTTGCCCGGCTTGCCATCGGCAACAATTTGCGCGGTAATCGGCCGATCAAATGCCTGGGCCGAGATGTTCTGGCCGCTCAAGCCCTTGCCGCTGTCGAAGCGGAAATCACCCTTGAGCTGTGTCAGGTCCAAGGTCGGCTCCGCCAATTGCAGACGGGCTTTATCGGTCTTGAAGTCCACCACGATCTTGGGCTCGGTGCCTTTGACCAGCGGAATGTCCAGGTCCAGATTGCCTTGCAAGTCGCCATCGCCCTTCCAGCCGGCAAAGGTCGAGCCCGTGCCTATTGGCGCGTCCTGAAGGATCTTCAAACCATCGCCCAGGCCGCCCGCAAATCCACCAGTGATCAACAAGTGGCTATCTTTACCGGCCGGTGCGTGGGGGATATTGACGTAGACGTCCTTGACCTTGGTGTCGAGCAATTGGCCTTTGCTGGCCAGGATGCGCACGCCGCTCTCCTCGACGAACACTTCGCCATTGACCTTGCTCACATGCGGCCAACCCGGCTGGAAGGCCAGTTCGGCGTCATGAACCTTGAAGAACAAGCTGATGTTGCGCGCAGCGGGCAGCGCGTCATGGTTGAGCGAACCCTGGTACTGGAAGAACCCTTGGTCCACCGCACCTTTGAGAATTGCGGTACGCAGCCATTCATCCAGGGACGGGCTCAACACGGCCGGCAAATACTTGGGCGTGAAACGGCCATCGCCGTCGACCATACCGACCCGCAGGTCCATGTAGTCTTCCTGGGCATGGTCAAAATGCAGGCGAATCAGGAAGTCGGCAGCCACTTTACCCTCTTCGCCCAGCACCTTGATGTACGGGGCAATCAGGGTGAAGCCTTCTTTATCCAGCTTCCATGTCAGGCGCGCGTTGGCCTGGATGTACTGCCAGGGCTTGGCGAAGATCGGGTACAGGTGCAGGGAAAAATCCTTGCTGTCCATACGCAACTCGCCCTGGCCCAAATCGCCACTGATGCTCCCGGATACATTCCGTGCGGCTGGCGCACCGAAGTACGCGTCAAAACCGATGCGCTCAAGGTTGGCGGCGAAGCTGACTTTTTTGTCGGTGGTGTCCTGCGGACGAAAATCCACCAACACATTGCGTAGCACCCCCGTGGCCTTCAGATGCTCAATGGTCTTGGCAAAACCTTCCGGCAACGGCGCCAAGGCATTTAACAGCGGCGTGATAGGGGTCAGGTCAAGACGGTCAGCCTGAAGCTTCCAGGTTTCCTGGTCTTTATCGGTCGCCAGGCTTTGTTGCAGTTGCAGGTGTGATTCCCAGCGGGTGTCGCCGATGTTCATCGCCAGCGAATCGAGCAACACCTTAAGGCCACTGTCACTGCGTTGCAGGTAGGCGGTGAGGGCGAGGTTTTCGATATGTACAGGTTTGCGGTCGGCGTAACTGCCTTTTACTTGTGGTGAGTTGAGACGCACCACGGCACTTTGCACGGTGCCCTTGCCCCAATTGAGCCAGAACTCGCCACCGGCTTTGAACTGAGTGAGTTTCCATTGCTGGGTCAACCTGGCGGGAATCCATTTGGCCCAGTCACTTTGGGGCAGGCTCAGGTAGGCTTCGACTTCGCCGTCCTTCCACGCACTGGCACGAATGCGGCTGCGCAGGCTCAGGGCCAGGGGCTGGCCGTCCGGCAGGGTGAGGCGTGCATCCAGGCGTTGGCGGGTGTTGCCGGTGTGCAGGCTCAGGCCCACGTAGGTCAGGGTCAACGGCGCCTGGTCGAAAGGCTGCAACGTCACCTGGCTGTCGAGCAACGACACGCGCTTGACCATCTGCATGCGCGTGAGCAACTGCTGTGGGTCCAAGGGCTGGTCGTCCTGCACCGGCAAGCCTTGCAGCGCCCAGTGGCCGTCCTGGTCTTCCTTGACACTCAACTGCAGGCCGCTGACTTCGAGGTGGGCGATACGCACTTCGCGGGCCATCAGGCTGGCCCAGATATCCGGCACCACTTCGACCTGATCCAGGCGCAGAGCGCTATTGCCCTCGCCGACCATCACGTCGTGGGCCATCAATATCGGCGCGAAACCGCTCCAGCGTCCTTCGAGGCTGCCGATGTGCAGGGGCATCTCCACCGCGGCTTGCGCCTTGGCTTCGACTTCGGCGCGGTACTCCGCCACCAGTGGGACCAACTCACGACCCAGGCTCACGTACACCGCCGCCAATACCAGCAGCAAGGCGCACAGGCCCAGGCCCCAACGGGTCAAGGCGGCAAAAAAGCGTATCAGACGCTCCATGTCAGGCGACCCTCAAGGCAGTTAGCGGACGGCAGATCAATGCCTGCCGGTCTCGAATAAAGAAAGCGATTGGGGATCAGAGCAGCACCACGTCGTATTGTTCCTGGGAATACATGGTTTCAACCTGGAAACGAATGGTGCGCCCGATAAAACCCTCCAGCTCAGCGACGTTACCGGACTCTTCATCCAGCAATCGGTCGACCACTTTCTGGTTGGCAAGCACTCTATAACCTTCCGCCTGGTAGGCACGTGCCTCCCGTAAGATTTCGCGGAAAATCTCGTAGCAAACCGTTTCCGGGGTCTTCAGTTTGCCGCGTCCCTGGCAACTGCTGCACGGCTCGCACAGCACTTGTTCAAGGCTTTCGCGGGTACGTTTGCGGGTCATTTGCACCAGGCCAAGCTCGGTGATCCCGATAATATTAGTCTTGGCGTGGTCGCGCTCCAGCTGCTTCTCCAGGGTGCGCAGCACCTGGCGCTGGTGCTCTTCGTCTTCCATGTCGATGAAGTCGATAATGATGATGCCGCCCAGGTTGCGCAGGCGCAGCTGGCGAGCAATGGCAGTGGCCGCTTCGAGGTTGGTCTTGAAGATGGTTTCTTCGAGGTTGCGATGGCCCACGAACGCGCCGGTGTTGACGTCGATGGTGGTCATGGCTTCGGCCGGGTCCACCACCAGATAGCCGCCGGACTTGAGCGGCACTTTGCGCTCCAGGGCCTTCTGGATTTCATCCTCGACGCCATACAGGTCAAAAATCGGTCGCTCGCCAGGGTAATGCTCCAAACGGTCGGCGATTTCCGGCATCAGCTCGGCAACAAATTGTGTGGTGCGCTGGAAGGTTTCCCGCGAGTCGATGCGAATTTTCTCGATCTTCGGGCTGACCAGGTCACGCAAGGTACGCAACGCCAGGCCGAGGTCTTCATAGATGACGCTCGGCGCACCGATGGTTTTGATCTGCGCGCCGATCTGGTCCCAGAGCCGGCGCAGGTAGCGGATGTCCATGAGGATTTCATCAGCACCGGCGCCTTCTGCGGCGGTACGCAAAATAAACCCGCCGGCTTCCTTGATGCCTTCAGCGGCCACACAGTCGCTGACCACCTTTTTCAGACGTTCACGCTCGCCTTCGTCTTCGATCTTGAGGGAAATACCCACATGCGCGGTACGCGGCATGTACACCAGATAGCGCGACGGAATCGACAGCTGCGTGGTCAGCCGCGCGCCCTTGGAGCCGATCGGGTCCTTGGTGACTTGCACCACCAGGCTCTGCCCTTCGTGCACCAGGGCGCTGATGCTTTCCACCGCAGGGCCTTCACGCAGGGAGATTTCCGAGGCGTGGATAAACGCGGCGCGGTCCAGGCCGATGTCGACGAAAGCCGCCTGCATACCCGGCAATACGCGCACCACTTTGCCTTTATAGATATTGCCGACGATCCCGCGCTTCTGGGTGCGCTCGACGTGCACTTCTTGCAGAACACCGTTTTCTACCACCGCCACGCGCGATTCCATCGGCGTGATATTGATCAGAATCTCTTCACTCATGGCTGGGTCTCGTTCAGGCGTTTTCACAATAGTGACCGATCGCTTAAGGCTGGGCGCTGGAAGACGGCGTTCAGCGCGCGGTAAGATGTTGCCAACAGGGTATGCCGAATTGGCCGAGCAGTTGCGCGGTTTCGCACACCGGCAGGCCGACCACAGCGGAATAGCTGCCATTGAGCCCGGCAACAAACACCGAGCCAAGCCCCTGGATAGCATAGCCGCCCGCCTTGTCCGCAGGTTCGCCACTGTGCCAGTAGGTTGTAGCTTCCTCGACAGAAATAGCGCGAAAACCTACACGACTGCTTACACAACGGGTTTCGCAGCGCTGGCCGTCGGTGAGGGCAATGGCGGTGAGCACTTCATGCTCACGGCCGGAAAGCGCCATCAGCATCGCCAGGGCATCGGCCTGATCCACCGGCTTGCCCAGGATCTGACCATCCACGATCACGGCCGTATCGGCACCCAGCACACAGGCGCCCGAGGTGTGAGCAAGCGCAGCAAAACCCGCCGTGGCCTTGCCGCGCGCAAGGCGCTCGACGTAGGCAACGGCAGGTTCATTGCTAAGAGGGGTTTCATCAATGGCGGCGCTGACCACGGTGAAAGGCACACCGATCTGCGTCAGCAGTTCACGCCGCCTCGGGGAGCCCGAGGCCAGGTAAAGCGAATTCATTGCAGACTCTCCCTGTAGGGTTTGATAACCAGGCAGAGCCTCGCAATCCATTCAATTGATTTTATAGCGACGACGTAACCCACGCAGACCGAAACTGACCCAAGGCCAAAGCAGCGCGCTGACCAACGCCGGCAACACCAGCGCCAAGGTCGGTTGGCGGTTGCCGGTCAAGGCGCTGAGCCACAGTTGCACCAACTGCGCCAGGCCGAAGATCACCAGGATCACCAGGCACTGTTGCCACATCGGGAACATGCGCAAACGCTGCTGCAACGAAAGCACCAAAAAGGTAATCAGCGTGAGGATCAATGCGTTCTGACCCAGCAAGGTGCCATAGAGCACGTCTTCCGCCAAGCCCAGGCACATTGCCGTAACCATCCCGACTTTGTGCGGCAGGGTCAGTGACCAGAAGGCCAGCAACAACGCCAGCCAGAGCGGTCGCAGAATCTCCATGAATTGCGGCAGCGGCGAAACGCTGAGCAGCAAACCGATGGCGAAGGTCAGCCAGACGATCCAGCCATTACGCGAATGAGTACCGGCCATTATTCCTCCCTCTGCCGCGTGGTTGCCGGGGCTGCGGTCGCTGGCCGGGCGGCCGGCGTGGCGGCGGGCGTTGACGCAGGCGGTTTGGCTGCGGCGGGTTTAGCCGGGCGGGCGTTGTGGGCGGCGGGTTTGACGGGCGTTGCCACTGGCGCGGCTGGCGTTGCCACCGGTGCCGGCGGCCCCACGAAAGCAGGCTTGGGCACGGTGGCAGGAACGATTGGCGCTGTACCGTTCTGCTTGTCTTCCGCTTCCTGGGCTTGAGCGGCGTCGTTGGCGCGCTCTTCGGGGGTGCGGTTGTCGCTGAATACCAGCAACAGGTAACGGCTGCGGTTCAAGGCGGCGGTCGGCACGGCGCGTACGATGGCAAACGGCTGGCCGGAATCGTGGATCACTTCCTTGACCGTCGCCACCGGATAACCCGCCGGGAAGCGCTGGCCCAAACCGGAGCTGACCAGCAGGTCGCCTTCCTTGATATCGGCGGTATCGGCAACGTGACGCAACTCCAGACGCTCCGGGTTACCGGTGCCGCTGGCAATCGCGCGCAGGCCGTTACGGTTGACCTGTACCGGAATGCTGTGGGTGGTGTCCGTCAGCAACAATACCCGCGATGTGTAGGGCATAAGCTCGACCACCTGGCCCATCAGGCCACGGGCATCCAGCACCGGCTGGCCCAGCACGACACCGTCGCGCTCACCCTTGTTGATGATGATGCGGTGGGTAAAGGGGTTGGGGTCCATGCCGATCAACTCGGCCACTTCGACCTTCTCGTTGACCAATGCCGAAGAATTGAGCAACTCGCGCAGCCGAACGTTCTGCTCGGTGAGGGCCGCCAGCTTTTGCATGCGTCCCTGCAACAGCAGGTTTTCAGTCTTGAGTTTTTCGTTCTCGGCGACCAGTTCGGTGCGGCTGCCGAATTGGCTGGCCACGCCCTGGTAGAGACGTTGCGGCAGGTCGGTGATCCAGTAAGTCTGCATCAACACCAGCGACATCTGGCTGCGCACGGGCTTGAGCAGTGCAAAACGGGCATCGACCACCATCAGCGCGACCGAAAGCACGACCAGCACCAATAAGCGCACGCCCAATGAGGGGCCTTTGGCGAAAAGCGGTTTAATAAGCCGCTCCTCCCAGGCAAATGTTCTCTTTATTCATACGGCATCAAACCGGCCTGGATGCAGATTGAAGAAGATAAACGCCAACAGGCAGCACTGCAAAGTGCTGCCTGCGAGCGAAGCATGGTGCAACCAACGATCTTATTCGCTGGAGAGCAGGTCCATGGTGTGTTTATCCATCATTTCCAGTGCACGACCACCGCCACGGGCGACGCAGGTCAGCGGGTCTTCGGCGACGATCACCGGCAGGCCGGTTTCCTGGGCCAGCAGCTTGTCGAGGTCGCGCAGCAAGGCGCCACCACCGGTCAGCACCAGACCACGCTCGGCGATATCGGAAGCCAGTTCCGGCGGCGATTGCTCCAGGGCGCTTTTCACAGCCTGAACGATGGTGGCCAGCGACTCTTGCAGAGCTTCCAGCACTTCATTGGAGTTCAGGGTGAAGGCACGTGGAACGCCTTCGGCCAGGTTGCGACCGCGAACATCCACTTCGCGAACTTCGCCGCCCGGGTAAGCGGTGCCGATTTCCTGCTTGATGCGCTCAGCGGTAGATTCGCCGATCAGGCTGCCGTAGTTACGACGCACATACGTGATGATCGCTTCGTCGAAGCGGTCGCCGCCTACACGCACGGATTCGGCATACACCACACCGTTCAGGGAAATCAGGGCGATCTCGGTAGTACCACCACCGATATCCACCACCATCGAACCGCGCGCTTCCTCAACCGGCAGGCCGGCGCCGATTGCGGCAGCCATAGGCTCTTCGATCAGGAACACTTCGCGGGCACCGGCGCCAAGGGCCGATTCACGGATGGCACGACGCTCCACCTGGGTGGACTTGCACGGAACGCAGATCAGCACACGTGGGCTGGGCTGCAGAAAACTGTTTTCGTGAACTTTGTTGATGAAGTACTGCAGCATCTTTTCGCAGACGCTGAAGTCGGCGATCACGCCGTCTTTCATCGGACGAATGGCAGCAATATTGCCTGGTGTACGGCCGAGCATGCGCTTGGCCTCGGTGCCGACGGCAACGACACTTTTCTGATTACCATGGGTCCGAATGGCCACAACCGATGGCTCATTCAGAACGATACCGCGCTCGCGCACGTAAATAAGGGTGTTGGCAGTGCCCAGGTCAATGGAAAGATCGCTGGAAAACATGCCACGCAGTTTCTTGAACATGGGGAAAGGACCCTAGGCAACGCGTGGGTAAAAAAGTGCGGCAAACTCTAACAACGACAGGGATTTTGGGCAAGGCGCCAATGTGCTAAATTGGCCGACTTTCTGTGCACCAACCCCCACAATCGCGGCCTTATGACCGTAGAAATGCGGTAGTGTTCCGACAATCTAACACACGGATGCCCTCCGTTCTGTTTTCCACTGGAGAAACCCATGGCGCTTGAACGCTCCGACGTGGAAAAAATCGCGCATCTGGCCTCGCTTGGCCTGAATGACGCCGATCTTCCACAGACCACCGCAGCCCTGAACAGCATTCTCGGGCTGGTCGACCAAATGCAGGCCGTCAATACTGATGGCATCGAGCCCCTGGCTCACCCGCTGGAAGCCAGCCAGCGCCTGCGCGCAGACGTTGTGACCGAGCGAAATAATCGCGAGGCCTACCAGTCCATCGCGCCAGCGGTCGAAAACGGCCTGTACCTGGTTCCGAAAGTCATCGACTAAAGGGAAAGAGCCTTTCATGCATCACATGACTCTGGCCGAGATCGCCCGCGGTCTCGCCGACAAAAAGTTTTCTTCCGAAGAGCTGACCCAGACCCTGCTGGCGCGTATCGCCGCGCTGGACCCCAAGGTCAACAGCTTTATCAGCCTCACCGAGGAGCTGGCCCTGAGCCAGGCCAAGGCCGCCGACGCACGTCGCGCCAACGGTGAAAACGGCGCACTGCTGGGCGCACCCATCGCCCACAAAGACCTGTTCTGCACCCAGGGCATTCGCACCAGCTGCGGCTCGAAGATGCTCGACAACTTCAAAGCGCCCTACGACGCCACTGTGGTGTCCAAGCTGGCTGCCGCCGGGGCCGTGACCCTGGGCAAGACCAACATGGACGAATTCGCCATGGGTTCGGCCAACGAGTCGAGCTACTACGGCGCGGTCAAAAACCCGTGGAACCTGGAACACGTGCCCGGCGGTTCCTCCGGCGGCTCGGCTGCTGCTGTTGCCGCGCGTTTACTGCCGGCGGCTACGGCCACCGACACCGGCGGCTCGATCCGCCAGCCCGCCGCGTTCACCAACCTCACTGGTTTGAAGCCGACCTACGGTCGCGTTTCCCGTTGGGGCATGATCGCCTACGCCTCCAGCCTCGATCAGGGCGGCCCACTGGCACGCACTGCGGAAGACTGCGCAATATTGTTACAAGGTATGGCCGGGTTCGATAAACAGGACTCCACCAGCATTGATGAGCCGGTGCCGGACTACAGCGCCAGCCTTAATACTTCGCTTAAAGGCCTGCGTATCGGCGTGCCGAAAGAGTATTTCAGCGCCGGTCTCGACCCGCGTATCGCCGAACTGGTGCATAACAGCATCAAGGAGCTGGAAAAACTCGGCGCGGTGATCAAGGAAATCAGCCTGCCGAACAACCAGCACGCGATCCCTGCGTACTACGTGATCGCGCCGGCAGAAGCCTCCTCGAACCTGTCGCGTTTCGACGGCGTACGTTTCGGCTACCGCTGCGAAAACCCAAAAGACCTCACCGACCTGTACAAACGCTCCCGTGGCGAAGGCTTCGGCGCCGAAGTACAACGCCGGATCATGGTCGGTGCCTACGCGCTGTCCGCCGGTTACTACGACGCGTACTACCTCAAGGCGCAGAAAATCCGTCGCCTGATCAAGAACGACTTCATGGCTGCCTTTGAAGAAGTTGACGTGATCCTCGGCCCGACCACGCCAAACCCGGCCTGGAAGATCGGCGCCAAGACCGGCGACCCGATCGCCGAGTACCTGGAAGACCTCTACACCATCACCGCCAACCTCGCGGGCTTGCCGGGCTTGTCCATGCCCGCAGGATTCGTCGATGGCCTGCCGGTCGGCGTGCAATTGCTCGCCCCGTATTTCCAGGAAGGCCGCCTGCTCAATGTGGCGCACCAGTACCAGTTGAACACCGACTGGCACACTCGCACCCCTACCGGCTTCTGAGGAGAACACCATGCAATGGGAAGTTGTGATCGGGCTGGAGATTCATACCCAGCTCGCCACCCAATCGAAGATTTTCTCCGGTAGCGCCACCACGTTCGGCGCAGAACCCAACACTCAGGCCAGCCTGGTCGACCTGGGCATGCCTGGCGTACTGCCAGTGCTGAACGAGGAAGCGGTGCGCATGGCGGTGATGTTCGGCCTGGCGATTGACGCCGAGATCGGCCAGCACAACGTGTTTGCGCGCAAGAACTACTTCTACCCGGACCTGCCCAAGGGCTACCAGATCAGCCAGATGGAATTGCCGATCGTCGGCAAGGGCTACCTGGACATCCCGCTGGAAGACGGCACCATCAAACGTGTCGGCGTGACCCGTGCGCACCTGGAAGAAGATGCCGGCAAGAGCCTGCATGAAGAATTCAACGGCGCCACCGGTATCGACCTGAACCGTGCCGGCACGCCGCTGCTGGAGATCGTTTCTGAGCCGGACATGCGCAGCGCCAAGGAAGCCGTGGCCTACGTCAAGACCATCCACGCGCTGGTGCGTTACTTAGGGATCTGCGACGGCAACATGGCCGAAGGCTCGCTGCGTTGTGACTGCAACGTGTCGGTGCGGCCAAAAGGCCAGGCCGAGTACGGCACCCGCTGCGAGATCAAGAACGTCAACTCGTTCCGCTTCATCGAGAAGGCGATCAACACCGAAGTGCGTCGCCAGATCGAATTGATCGAAGACGGCGGCAAGGTGATTCAGCAAACGCGCCTGTACGACCCGAACAAAGACGAAACCCGCGCCATGCGCAGTAAAGAGGAAGCCAACGACTACCGTTACTTCCCCGACCCGGACCTGCTGCCGGTGATCATTGAGGACTCATTCCTTAATGACGTGCGTGCCACCCTGCCGGAATTGCCGCCGCAAAAACGCGAGCGTTTCCAGGAACAGTTCGGCCTGTCGGTCTACGATGCCAGCGTATTGGCCTCCAGCCGTGAGCAAGCCAACTACTTCGAAAAAGTCGTGAGCATTGCCGGTGACGCCAAGCTGGCGGCCAACTGGGTGATGGTTGAGCTGGGCAGCCTGTTGAACAAACAGGGCCTGGAGATCGACGAAGCCCCGGTGACCGCCGAGCAGTTGGGCGGCATGCTGCTGCGCATCAAGGACAACACCATCTCCGGCAAAATTGCCAAGACCGTGTTTGAAGCGATGGCCGCAGGCGAAGGCAGCGCCGACGACATCATCGAGAAGCGTGGCCTCAAGCAAGTCACCGACAGCGGCGCTATTTCGGCCGTACTCGATGAGATGCTCGCCGCCAATGCCGAGCAAGTTGAACAATACCGCGCGGCAGACGAAGCCAAACGCGGCAAGATGTTCGGCTTCTTTGTCGGCCAGGCGATGAAGGCCTCCAAAGGCAAAGCCAACCCGCAACAGGTGAACGAACTGCTCAAAAGCAAGCTCGAAGGCTGACAGCGGTGAACGGTCGGAGTGGGATTACATGCCCAACTCGGACCCCTTGTGGGAGCGGGCTTGCTCGCGAATGCGGTGGGTCAGTGAAGGTATATCTAGCTGATACACCGCTTTCGCGAGCAAGCCCGCTCCCACATTTGATACGGGGGCAGCATTGATAATGAAGCGTCTACTCGGCCTCCTGGCCCTGTTCTCTCTGCTGGCCGGTTGCGCCAGCGGCCTCATCGACCCCAACGGCTACGACGAAACCGGCACCGCCTCCTATTACGGCGCCAAGCACCATGGCAATAGAACCGCCAGCGGTGAACCCTTCAACCAAAACGCCCTGACCGCCGCCCATCGGCGCCTGCCCTTCGGCACGCGGGTCAAGGTGACCAATCTCGACAACAACAGATCCGTCGTGCTGCGCGTCAATGATCGTGGCCCGCACACCCGTGGCCGCCTGATCGATGTTTCGCGCAAAGCCGCTGAGCAACTCGGTATGCTGGGCAGCGGCACCGCACGGGTTCGCGTGCAAGCGCTGAGCAACTGACAGGAGCCTTGGCCATTTCCGCACTCACCGCCCTCTCACCCTTCAGCCTGCTCGAATTGGTCAGCGGCCTGCTGCTGCTGATTCTCGGCGCGGAAATCCTGGTGCGCGCCGCCGTGCGCCTGGCGGCCAGCCTCAAGGTGCGGCCACTGATCATCGGCTTGAGCATCGTCGCCTTCGGCAGCAGCGCGCCGCAGATGGCCGTCAGCCTGCAAGCAACCCTGGCGGGCAACACCGACATCGCTGTGGGCAGCGTGATCGGCAGCAGCATTTTCAACATCCTCGTCACCCTTGGCCTGTCTGCGTTGATCATCCCGCTGCGGGTATCGCGGCAACTGGTGCGCCTGGACATTCCGGTGATGATTTGCGCCGCGCTGCTGGTGTTTACCCTCTCGGCCAATGAAGAGCTGACCCCCGCTGACGGGTTGGTACTGCTCGCAGCGCTGGTGGCCTACCTGGGTGTGTTGCATTACCAGACCCGCCACTCCCGGCGCCCGCGCACGCTGGACACCGTGGCCAGGGCGCCGTGGTTGAGCAGCGTGTTGCTGATGCTCGGCGGGCTGCTGATTCTGGTGCTGGCCGGGCATTTGCTGCTGGGCGCGGCGGTAGACGTGGCGAGTGATCTGGGCCTGTCGGAACGCATCGTTGGCCTGACCTTGATCGGCGTCGGCACCTCACTGCCGTGCCTGGCCACTTCGCTGATTGCCGCCCTGCGCGGCGAGCGCGAGATTGCCGTAGGCAATGTAATCGGCAGCAGCCTGTTCAACCTGCTCGGCGTACTGGGGTTTACTGCGCTGGTGGCGCCGTCACCGCTGTCGGTATCGCCCAACGCCCTCGATTTTGACTTGCCGGTGATGCTCGGCGTGGTGGTGCTGTGCCTGCCGGTGTTCTACACCGGTTACCGGGTCACCCGCGCCGAAGGCCTGGTATTGCTGGGTCTGTACCTGGTGTACGCACTGCACGTGGTGTCGTTCACGTTCGGCATGCCCTTGGCTACCCGGCTGGAAAAACTGATGCTGTATTACGTCCTGCCGGCGCTGATGGCGTTTCTGCTACTGAGCACGCTGCGAGCCTGGCGCCGCCAACACAAGAGGGAAGCGCAATGACCGATCAGAAAAAGCCCGGAGTTGAGATGCGTCGCCAGGTGATGGGCGACGTGTTCGTCGATCGCGCACTGGGCAACGCCACCGAGTTTACCCAGCCGCTGCAGGATTTTGTCAACGAACATGCCTGGGGCAGCGTGTGGAATCGCGAGGGCCTGCCCTTGAAGACCCGCAGCCTGATCACCCTGGCAGCCCTGACCGCACTCAAGTGCCCGCAGGAACTCAAGGGCCACGTGCGCGGCGCACTGAACAATGGCTGCACGGTTGAGGAAATTCGCGAAGCGCTGTTGCATTGCGCGGTGTATGCCGGTGTACCGGCGGCGATTGATGCGTTCAGGGCGGCGCAGGAAGTGATTGAGGCGTATCAGGCAGATCAGTAGTGACTGTTAAGCCCGCTCCCACACTTGACTGCATTCTCATGTTGGAACACGGCCAAATGTGGGAGCGGGCTTGCTCGCGAATGGCCCTCAAACACACCACAAATCTTAGATCCAACCACCCGCCTGCAACACAAAAATCCCGATATTGGTGGTCACCGCCGCCATCAATGTGGTGATCACAATAATCGCCGCCGCCAATTCATGGTTGCCCTCGGCCGCCCTGGCCATGACAAAGCTCGCGGCCGCCGTCGGCGCACCGAAATACAGAAACAAAATCCCCAACTCCGGCCCGCGAAAGCCCAGCAGCCACGCGCCCAGCGTCGCGAATAGCGGCAGGCCGATCATTTTCACCAGGCTGGCACTCAAGGCCATGCTCCCGCTTTTGCGCAAGGCCGCCAACGACAAGGTGCCACCAATGCAGATCAATGCCAGCGGCAAGGTCATGTCCGCCAGGTACTGCCCGGACGACTCCAGCCACCCCGGCAAGCCGATCTTGAAGATCGCGAACGGCGCGGCGACGATCACGCTGATGATCAGCGGGTTGGCTATCACGCTTTTGAAGATGCTCCACGGGTCGGACTTGATCACCGGGCTGTACACCGCCAGCACGATGGTCGACAGCGTGTTGTAGAACAGAATCACCAGCGCCGCGAGGATGGCGCCAAGGGAGATGCCGTAGTCGCCGTACATGCTGGCCGCCAGCGCCAGGCCGATCACGCCGTTGTTACCGCGAAACGCGCCTTGGGCGTAAATGCCACGGTCTTCATGCGGGCAACGAAAGATCGCCCAGCCCCAGGCCAGGGCAAAGCTCAGCAGCGTGGCCACAGCAAAGTAGATCAGCAAACCGGGCTTGAGCGCCGAATGCAGGTCGGCGTGGAGGATGCCGAGAAACAGCAGCGCCGGCATGGTGACGTTGAACACCAGGGACGATGCAACGTGGATGAAGTTGTCGTTGATCCAGTTGATGCGCTTGAGCAGCACCCCCAGAAACAGCATGGCAAACACCGGCGCGGTGATGGTCAGGGTGGTGAGGAAGATAGCCAGCATGCCGGGGAGAACCTTGGTGGGTGTCGTCAGGTGGCTAATGATAAGCCAGATTCACCTGGATCGTTCCCACGCTCTGCGTGGGAATGCAGCCCGGGACGCTCCGCGTCCCATTCACAGCGGACGCAGAGCGTCCAAAGAGGCATTCCCACGCAGAGCGTGGGAACGATCAGTCGTCGGTCTCAGGTAATGGGCGCGGGGTTGAACAGGGTGATGTCGTTATGCAGCTTATGCCGCTCCGCCCAGGTCTGTTTCTTGCCGCTGGCCACCTCCAGGTAGAAGTGGAACAACTCCCAGCCCAACTCCTCGATACTCGCGCGCCCGGTGGCGATGCGCCCGGCGTCGATATCGATCAAGTCCGGCCAGCGCTGCGCCAGTTCCGTGCGCGTCGACACCTTGACCACCGGCGCCATCGCCAGCCCATAGGGCGTACCGCGCCCGGTGGTGAACACATGCAGGTTCATCCCGGCCGCCAGTTGCAGGGTGCCGCAGACAAAGTCGCTGGCTGGCGTGGCGCAAAAGATCAGGCCCTTGCTCTTGAACCGCTCGCCCGGGCCGAGCACGCCATTGATCGCGCTGCTGCCGGATTTGACGATGGAGCCCAGGGACTTCTCGACAATGTTCGACAACCCACCCTTCTTGTTGCCCGGCGTGGTGTTGGCGCTGCGATCGGCCTCGCCCTTGGCCAGGTAACGATCGTACCAGTCCATTTCCCTGACAAGTTCCTGGGCCACTTCCTTGCTCTCGGCACGTGAAGTCAGCAGGTAGATGGCATCGCGAACTTCGGTGACTTCGGAAAACATCACCGTCGCCCCAGCCCGCAACAGCAGATCCGAGGCATAGCCCAACGCCGGGTTGGCGGTGATGCCGGAAAACGCATCACTGCCGCCGCATTGCATGCCCAGGATCAATTCCGACGCGGGCACAGTTTCGCGGCGACGCTGGTCGAGTTTCTTCAAGCGGGTTTCGGCCAGTGCCATGATCTGCTCGATCATTTCGGTAAACCCGTGGCTGGAGTCCTGCAAGCGGTACAGCCAAGGCTCACTGAGGTCCACGGAACTGTCGTTGTCGTGCATCACCTGCCCGGCCTGCAACTTCTCGCAGCCCAGGCTGATCACCAGCGCTTCGCCGCCCAGGTTCGGGTTGCGAGCCAGGTTGCGCACCGTGCGAATCGGAATGTAGGCATCGGTCGCAGTAATGGCCACGCCACAGCCGTAGCTGTGGGTCAGCGCGACAACGTCATCAACGTGCGGGTACTTGGGCAGCAACTCGTCCTTGATGCGCTTGACCGCATGGTCCAGCACACCGGTGACGCATTGCACCGTGGTGGTGATGCCGAGAATATTGCGCGTGCCGACGGTGCCGTCAGCATTGCGGTAACCCTCAAACGTGAAGCCTTCCAACGGCGCCTGAGTGGCAGGCACCTCGGTGGACAGCGGCAAGCTGTCCAGCGGTGGCGCAGTGGGCATGCGCAACTGGTCTTCCTGCACCCAACTGCCGCGCGGAATCGGCGCCAGGGCATAACCGATGGTCTGCCCGTAGCGAATAATTTCACCACCTTCGGGGATATCTTCCAAAGTCACCTTGTGGCTCTGCGGGATGAAATCCACGGTCACCAGGCCATCCGGGAACTCGGTGCCGGCCGGCACGCCCTGGTCGTTCACCACGATCACCACATTGTCGCGCGCGTGCAAACGGATCGAGCGCGGCGAGTCGGCATGTTCAATCAACTGCATTACATCGCCCCTCAGGAGTGCGCTTGGGTAAGGTTAGTCAGTTCCGGGCCTTTGCTCGGTGGCTCTTTGAGCACCACGCGCTTGATCGGGCCGACGATCACCAAGTAGCTGAACACCGCCAGCAGCGCGTTGGCGCCGACGAACACCAACGCCCATTTGAACGAGCCGGTGGTGGCGATGATGTAACCAATCACAATCGGCGTGCTGATCGACGCCAGGTTGCCAAACATATTGAACAAACCGCCACTGAGCCCGGCGATTTGTTTCGGCGAGGTGTCGGACACTACCGCCCAACCCAGTGCGCCAACGCCTTTGCCGAAGAAGGCCAGGGCCATGAAGCCGACCACCATCCATTCAACGTCAACGTAGTTACACGCGATGATGCTGCTGGAGACCAACAAGCCGGCAATGATCGGCGCCTTGCGCGCGAAAGTCAGCGAATGGCCTTTGCGCAGCAGGTAGTCGGAAATCACCCCGCCGAGTACGCCGCCGATAAAGCCGCAGATCGCCGGCAACGAGGCGATGAAGCCCGCCTTGAGGATGGTCATGCCGCGCTCTTGAACCAGGTACACCGGGAACCAGGTCAGGAAGAAATAGGTGATGCCATTGATGCAGTACTGGCCCAGGTACACGCCGAGCATCATGCGGTTGGTGAGCAGTTGGCGGATGTAATCCCACTTCGGCCCGTCGGTTTTCTGGCCTTTGGTTTTATCCTGGTCCATGTCGACCATCGCACCGTTGGCCGCGATGTGGTTGAACTCGGCTTCGTTGATCATCGGATGCTGGCGCGGGCTGTGGATAAGTTTGAGCCAGATCAGCGAGAACAGGATGCCGATGCCACCCATCACAATAAACACGTGCTGCCAGCCGAAGGTGTAGACGATCCAGCCCATCAGCGGTGCAAACAGCACCGTGGCGAAGTACTGCGCCGAGTTGAAGATCGCCGACGCTGTGCCGCGTTCAGCCGTAGGAAACCACGCCGCCACAATACGGGCGTTTCCGGGAAACGAAGGCGCCTCTGCCAGGCCCACCAAGAAGCGCAGCATAAACAGCGCCACAATCGCGGTGGAAACCCCGAACTCACCCACATAGCCTTGCAGCACGGTGAACAGCGACCAGGTGAAAATGCTCAGCGCATAGATTTTTTTCGAGCCGAACCGGTCCAGCAGCCAGCCACCGGGAATTTGCCCGGCCACGTAGGCCCAACCGAATGCGGAGAAGATATAACCGAGGGTGACCGCGTCAATGCCGAGGTCTTTTTGCAGGCTGGAGCCGGCGATGGCGATAGTGGCTCGGTCGGCATAGTTGATCGTGGTCACCAGGAACAGCATGAGCAGGATCAAATAGCGGACGTGAGTCGGCTTGGTCGCTTGCATGAAGAAGTACTCCCACTAATTATTTTTTTTGCGGGTAATCATTTCTGTTTTAAGTGCAGGAACCGCTTTGTGTGGGAGCTGGCTTGCCTGCGATACAGGCACCACGGTGTGTCAGTTACACCCTGGTGATGCAATCGCAGGCAAGCCAGCTCCCACATAAGCCGGTGCCTACCGGGCCATTTCCTACGACCCGATGTAGCTGGTTTTCACCACTGTGTAGAACTCTTGCGCATAGCGACCTTGCTCACGCGAGCCGTAGGACGAGCCCTTACGGCCACCGAACGGCACGTGATAATCCACGCCGGCGGTCGGCAGGTTGACCATCACCATCCCGGCCTGGGAGTGGCGCTTGAAGTGGTTGGCGTACTTGAGCGAGGTGGTGGCGATGCCCGCCGACAGGCCAAACTCGGTGTCATTGGCCATAGCCAGTGCCGCCTCGTAATCGGCGACGCGCACCACGTTGGCCACCGGGCCGAAGATCTCTTCACGGCTGATACGCATGGCGGCTTCGCTGTCGGCAAACAGTGTCGGCGCCAGGTAGTAACCTTCGGTGTCACAAGTCACCAGGCCGCCGCCGCTGACCAGCCGCGCGCCTTCGCTCTGGCCGATGTCGATGTACTTCAGGTCCTGGTCCAACTGGGCCTGGGAAACCACCGGGCCAATGTCAGTGCCGCTTTTGAGCGCGTGGCCGACTTTGATCGACTTCATGCGCTCGGCCATGGCCGCGACGAACTGGTCGTGGATACCGGCGGTGACGATCAAGCGGCTGGAGGCCGTGCAACGCTGGCCGGTGGAGTAGAACGCGCTCTGTACCGACAGCTCGACGGCCTGTTTGAGGTCGGCGTCGTCGAGGATGATCTGCGGGTTTTTACCGCCCATTTCCAACTGCACTTTGGCCTGGCGCGACACACAGCTGACGGCGATCTGGCGACCCACGCCAACCGAGCCGGTAAAGCTGATGCCGTCGACTTTAGGGCTGTTGACCAGCACATCGCCAACCACACGGCCACTGCCCATCACCAGGTTGAACACACCGGCCGGGAAACCGGCGCGGGAGATGATTTCGGCCAAGGCCCAGGCGCAGCCCGGCACCAGTTCGGCCGGTTTGATCACCACACAGTTGCCGTAAGCCAGGGCTGGGGCGATTTTCCACGCGGGGATGGCAATCGGGAAGTTCCACGGCGTGATCAGGCCGACTACACCGAGGGCTTCGCGGGTGACTTCCACATTCACGCCCGGGCGCACCGAAGGCACGTAATCGCCAGACAGACGCAGGCACTCGCCGGCGAAGAATTTGAAGATGTTACCGGCGCGGGTCACTTCGCCGATGGCTTCGGGCAGGGTCTTGCCCTCTTCACGGGCCAGCAAGGTACCGAGTTCTTCGCGGCGGGCAAGGATTTCGCTACCGACTTTATCCAGAGCGTCGTGGCGCGCCTGGATGCCGGACGTCGACCAGGCCGGGAACGCGGCGCGGGCGGCATCGATCGCAGCGTTGACTTGGGCTACATCGGCCTTGGCGTATTCGCCAATGACGTCGGACAACTCCGACGGGTTGATGTTGTTGCAGTAGTCGGCACCGGCCACCCACTCGCCGTTGATGTAGTTTTCAAAACGTTTGGCTTGGGACACACATTCTCTCCTGACGCAAAAGGCCGCTGATTGCTCAGCGGCCTTGTGGATAAGTTACTGCGGACCTTGCTTGTCGATCAGCGCGGCCAGGGCTTCGTATTCTTCCGGCAGCAGGTCGGTCAGCGGCGTGCGTACCGGGCCTGCGTCGTAACCGACGATTTTGGCGCCAGCCTTGACGATGCTCACCGCGTAACCGGCTTTACGGTTACGGATATCGAGGTAAGGCAGGAAGAAGTTGTCGATGATCCTGGCAACAGTGGCGTGATCGTCCTGGGCAATCGCGTGGTAGAAGTCCATCGCGGTTTTCGGGATGAAGTTGAACACCGCCGAGGAGTACACCGGCACGCCCAGGGCCTTGTAGGCTGCGGCGTAAACCTCTGCAGTCGGCAGGCCGCCGAGGTAGCTGAAACGGTCGCCGAGACGGCGGCGGATCGACACCATCAGCTCGATATCGCCCAGGCCGTCTTTATAGCCGATCAGGTTCGGGCAGCGTTCGGCCAGGCGTTCGAGCAAGGGCGCGGTCAGGCGGCAAACGTTGCGGTTGTAGACCACTACGCCGATTTTGACCGACTTGCACACGGCCTCAACGTGGGCGGCGACACCGTCCTGGCTGGCTTCGGTCAGGTAGTGCGGCAGCAGCAGCAAGCCTTTGGCGCCAAGACGCTCGGCTTCCTGCGCATATTCGATGGCCTGACGGGTCGAACCGCCGACACCGGCCAGGATCGGCACGCTGGTGGCGCAGGTATCAACAGCAGTCTTCACCACTTGGGAATATTCGCTGGCGGCCAGGGAGAAAAACTCACCGGTGCCGCCGGCGGCGAACAAGGCGGTGGCGCCATAAGGGGCCAGCCATTCCAGACGCTTGATGTAGCCCGCCTGGTGGAAGTCACCCTGGGCATTGAAATCGGTTACCGGGAAAGACAGCAGACCGTGGGAGAGGATGGACTTCAGTTCTTGTGGATTCATTATTCGAACACCCTGGATGAAGACTTTCTGTCGAAAGGTTGTTGTTGGTTTTGATGATGTCGTACGTCATCGTACAACTATAAAAAGATTCGTCAACTGCAATTCATCCGGCTTCATCCGTCGGCACGCGTTTAAAAGCAGCTTCTTGACGTAGGAAATTATTCCTCTATGCTCCCAATAACTGTATATGCATACAGTTATTACGGAAGATTCCTACGACATAGCAAGGAGCTAACATGTCAGGTCTTGAACTCGCAGCACCCGAAAAAACCCCACCCACCCTACGTTTTGAAGGCGGTGAACACACGGCCATCGGCGATGACACCGTGCTGCGTTTCGTCAAGGACGCTCCGGCGATTCCTGCGCGGCAAGTTGAACTGCACTTGCCCAACGGCCTGGCGCTGACCTACGGCCAAGTGATTGCCCTGGGCGGCGACTTCTATGGTATTCCCGGCCAGGCCATCAGCGATGGCGCCTCCCCGGCCGAGCGTGTGCAACGCTTTACCGCCGCCTTCAACACGCTGGCGGTGCTGCCCGCCTCGCGTGAAGAGGCCGGGAAAATCCTCGCGGTCATGCAAAAGGAGATCAACGCGGTCAACCAGGCAATCCGGGATGGCAAACAACCCCATGAAGCCTATGATGCGCTGGGTGATACGTTGTCCGAGGAGTGGAACCGCATCACCGGCGGCGGCAGTGCGGTTTCGGCGCTGATACCACTGGGGCGCTACTTGAAGCTGGCAGCCGACAACGCCGACCACTTTGGCGAATGGGCGCTGTCGGCGTACCTGGCCGGCCATACGGCAGCGCTGCAACAGGCGGTCATCGCACACCAGACCGGCACCGACCAGGCGCTGGAACTGGCGTATGCGATGAACAGCTTTGCCGATCACTTTTTGACCGATCTGTTTTCTGCCGGCCACCTGCGCGTGCCGCGCAAGCAATTGGCGGCGGTGGTCACACCTGGAGAGCTGGGCTCGCTGATCAGCCGCTTCATGCACGACGAAGACAGCAAATTCGGGCTCAAGGTACGCAATGCCAAGGGTGATCAATGGCACGCTTATGGGGACAAGCGCTACTTCAATGCTATCGACGCGGACAATCGGGCCATGGTCAAACGTTCGGTGCAGGCCTCGGCCGATGAGATCTTCGAAACCTTTATCAGCGGTATCGCACCCTCCCCGGCCAGCTTCAAGGCGCCGCTGTACGTGCCAGACCTGAATACTGCGCAGAACCCGGCGAACAATTTTTCGCCGCTGTTCAAGATGGAGGGTGACAAGGTACTGCGCCGCAAGGACGTGAATGACCTGAACGACAAGCACTGGACCAATGATTGGTGGGGTTGGAGTACTTATCTGCTGCTCAAGGACTACAAGCCCAACCAACCGGCCAATTAATTAGACGCAAAACTCCAAACCAAGGAGATCAAAATGTGGGAGCGGGCTTGCTCGCGAAGGCGTTTTTTCAGTTGATGCATGTGCAGACTGACACACCGCATTCGCGAGCAAGCCCGCTCCCCCACTTGGATCGATTTACTCCTGACACCACTCGGTTACCCGGTTAACCGCGCTGCGCTTCTGCCTCTTCATGGGCATGGCGCAGCCGTTCACGGCTGTTGGTCAAATGCAGGCGCATGGCCGCGCGGGCCGCATCCGAATCCTGACGGGCAATCGCCTCATAAATCTCTTCGTGTTCGCGGCTCAGGCGGCCCATGTAATGCTGCTGATCATCATGGGCCAGGCGCGCCGAATTCAGCCGGGTACGCGGAATGATGCTGGTGCCCAGATGGGTCATGATGTCGGTGAAGTAGCGGTTGCCGGTGGACAGTGCGATTTCCAGGTGGAATGCAAAATCTGACGCCACCGCATCGCCGGCGTGGGCCGCGCTTTCATTCAGCGCATCGAGGGCCGCGCGCATGGCCGCCAGTTGTTCGTCGCTGCGGCGCAACGCAGCAAGGCCGGCCGACTCCACTTCCAGGCTGATACGCAGTTCCAGAATCGCCAGCACATCTCGCAGCGTTACCACCGTGGCCGGGTCGATCCGGAAACCGCTCGGGCTGGGCGTGTCCAACACAAAGGTGCCGATACCGTGGCGAGTTTCCACCTGACCCGCCGCCTGCAAACGCGAGATGGCCTCACGCACCACCGTGCGGCTGACCCCATGGGCTTCCATGATGGCCGATTCGGTGGGCAACTTGTCGCCGCGTTTGAGCTGGCCGTCGCGGATCTGCTCGGACAACACCGTGACCAATTCCTGGGCAAGGCTGCGGCGCTTGCGGGGAAGACGAGGGGCGGTGTTGGCGTTTTCCATGACGAATGATCTTTCTCGGCGAACTTGAGCCCGCATCATAGCCCATGGCGGTTGTACGATCACCGTTCTGACACGACTTTCATCCATATCCTTTGCGCAAAAAAATGCCCCGGCACAGGCCGAGGCATTTTTAGCGCTCACACGAAGGTGAACGCCGCTTACTTCACCACTTTCAGGCTCGGCCGACCGCTTGGACGCGGCGGCTCGGAGTCCGGTGGCGGTACATCATCACCGTCTTCGCCTTCGATCGCTTCGTCATCCTCGAAAGGCGACTCCAGATCAAACACCATGCCCTGGCCATTTTCCCGGGCGTAGATCCCGAGGATGGCACCAATCGGCACGAACAGCGTATGCGGCACGCCGCCAAAACGCCCTTCGAAGCTGACGGCTTCATTGTCCATGTGCAGGTGGCGCACAGCACTTGGCGAAACGTTCAGTACGATCTGCCCGTCACTGGCAAAACCCTGCGGCACGTCAACTTTGGGAAATTCAGAGTTGACCAGCATGTGCGGGGTGCAATCGTTGTCCACAATCCACTCATAGAGCGCGCGGACCAAATAGGGTCGACTGGAGTTCATCAGCGGCTCCTTAAGCCTTAGCGCATATCGCGTTCGACACCAGACAGACTCGCCTGGAAAGCCTCACGCGCAAACTGGCGCTCCATGTAATCAAGCAACGGCTTGGCCGGCCGTGGCAGTTCAATGCCCAGGATCGGCAAGCGCCAGAGTATGGGTAATAGGCAGCAATCCACCAAGCTTTGTTCCTCACTGAGGAAAAAAGGCTTGTCGGCGAACAGCGGCGAAACGCCGGTCAGGCTCTCGCGCAATTCCTTGCGCGCTTGCACACGAACGGCTTCTTTACTGCGTGTATCCAGGATCACATCCACCAGCCCGCACCAGTCACGCTGGATCCGATGGATCAGCAGGCGGCTGTTGGCACGCGCCACCGGATACACCGGCAGCAAAGGTGGATGCGGGTAACGCTCATCCAGGTATTCCATCACCACGGTTGACTCCCACAACGCCAGGTCACGATCGACCAGGGTGGGCAAGCTGCCGTAAGGGTTCACTTCGATCAGTTTCGGCGGATGACGACCTGCCTCCACACTGATGATCTCGGCGCTGACACCCTTCTCTGCGAGCACGATGCGTACTCGGTGGGAATAGTGGTCGGCGGGGTCGGAGTAACAGGCCAACCGATTGGTCACGCCCATGGCGGTCCTCCTCGCTTGTTGAAATTATGGAAAGCTCAAAAACGAGCGCGCCCAGAGAGCATCCCTGTAGTGCCTGGTTCAACCAGACCGCTACGTATTCAGAGATGCCGCTGGGCGCGCAAGATTAACAGCAATTGCTTACGGTTGGATCAATGCACATCCTTCCAGTATTCACGTTTGAGCAGATAGGCGAATACGAAGAAGAAGGCCAGGTACAGCAACACATAGGTACCGATGCGCTGATGCTGCAATTTAACCGGGTTGGCCGAGTAGGCCAGGAAGGTCACCAGATTCTTGACCTTCTCGTCGAACTGCTCTTCATTCAGCGTACCGGTCTTGGGCACGATGGTCAGTTGATCGCACGCTTCGTGTGTCAGAGGCGTGCCGGTCAGCGGATCATATTGCTTCTTGCCGTCGTCAACGACCTGAACCTGCTTGCATCCTACCACTTGGCGACCCTGCAGGCCGACCAGAACGTTAGGCATACCGACGTTCGGGAAGACTTTGTTGTTCACGCCGTAAGGGCGCGCCGGGTCTTCGTAGAAGGATTTGAGGTAGCCATAGAGCCAGTCAGTACCGCGCACGCGCGCCACCAGGGTCAGGTCGGGCGGCGCAGCGCCGAACCAGGCCTTGGCATCTGCCGGCTGCATGCCGATGCTCATGTGGTCGCCGATCTTGGCACCGGTGAACACGGCATGGCTGAGCATCACGTCATGGGGAATGCCCAGGTCATCGGCGACACGCTCGTAACGCTGGAACTTGGCGCTGTGACAGCCCATGCAATAGTTGGTGAACGTGCGCAGGCCATCTTGCATGGCGGCCTTGTCGGACACGTCGATATCGACTTTTTCCAGCTCCGCGCCGTGCTCGGCAGCGAAGGACAGTAGCGGCAGCGCCGCAAGGATCAAAGCAACGAATAACTTTTTCATCAGCCAGTCACCCTTTCCGGAACCGGTTTGGTCTTCTCGAGCCGGGTGTAGAACGGCATCAGAATGAAGTAGGCGAAGTACAGGAAGGTGCAGACCTGCGACAGCAGCGTGCGCTCTGGAGTCGGTGCCAATACGCCCAGCACGCCCAGGATCACGAATGCAATGCAGAACACCCAAAGCCAGATCTTGCTCAGCCAGCCTTTGTAGCGCATCGACTTGACCGGGCTGCGGTCGAGCCATGGCAGTACAAACAGCAGCGCAATCGACGCGCCCATGGCCATTACGCCCATGAGCTTGTCGGGGATCGCACGCAAGATCGCGTAGAACGGCGTGAAGTACCAGACCGGCGCAATGTGCTCAGGCGTCTTGAAGGCGTTGGCCTGTTCGAAGTTAGGCTTCTCCAGGAAATAACCGCCCATCTCCGGGAAAAAGAACACGATCGAGCAGAAGATGAACAGGAAAACCACCACGCCGACAATGTCTTTGACGGTGTAGTACGGATGGAACGGAATGCCATCCAGCGGTATGCCGTTTTCGTCTTTATGCTTCTTGATGTCGACGCCATCGGGGTTGTTGGAACCCACTTCGTGCAGCGCCAGGATGTGCAGCACCACCAGGCCCAGAATCACGATAGGCAATGCAACAACATGCAACGCAAAGAAGCGGTTCAGAGTGATGCCGGAGATCAGGTAGTCACCACGGATCCACTGGGTCAGGTCGTTGCCGATCACCGGGATCGCACCAAACAGCGAGATGATTACCTGGGCACCCCAGTACGACATCTGGCCCCACGGCAGCAGGTAGCCCATGAAGGCCTCGGCCATCAGCGCCAGGTAGATCAGCATGCCAAACACCCACACCAGCTCGCGTGGCTTCTGGTACGAACCGTAGAGCAGGCCACGGAACATGTGCATATACACGACGATGAAGAACGCTGACGCACCGGTGGAGTGCAGCAGACGCAGGATCGAGCCGTACTCGACGTCACGCATGATGTACTCGACAGAGGCGAACGCCTCTTCCGCCGACGGCGTGTAGCTCATCGTCAGCCACACACCGGTGACGATCTGGTTGACCAGCACCAGCAAGGCCAGCGAGCCGAAGAAGTAGAAGAAGTTGAAGTTTTTTGGCGCGTAATATTTGCTGAGATGGTCTTCCCACATTTTAGTGGCGGGGAAGCGCGCATCCACCCAATCCATGAACTTGCTCATCAGGCTTTCTCCCCCTCGTCGACGCCAATGACAATGACACTGTCAGTCTCGTAGTGATGTGGCGGCACTGGCAGGTTCAGTGGTGCGGGTTGTGACTTGTAGACGCGACCGGCGAGGTCGTAGTGGGAGCCGTGGCATGGGCAGAAGTAGCCACCGACCCAATCCTTGCCAAGGTCGGCAGGAGCAACTTCCGGGCGGAAGGTAGGCGAGCAACCCAAGTGGGTGCAGATACCGATCAGCAGCAGGATCTCTGGCTTGATCGAACGGATTTCCTTATCGACGTAGGCGGGCTGGTCGGAGTTCTTAGAGTCGGGGTCAGACAGCTGACCTTCGATTTTCTTCAGATTCCCCAGGATCTCCTCAGTACGACGAACGATGAAGACCGGCTGACCGCGCCACTCAGCAATCATCTGCTGGCCTGGGTCGATCTTGCTGACATTCACCTTCACCGGTGCACCTGCGGCTTTCGCCTTGGCACTGGGAAACCATGACCCCACGAACGGGACCGCAGCCCCCACCGCTCCTGCAGCACCCACCACGGATGTGGCTGCTACCAAGAAGCGACGCCGGCCTGCATTCACGCCGTCATTGCTCATTCAGTCCTCTCCCATCAGCTTTTTGGCCTGTTAAATCAGGCGTCTACTAAGTGTTGAATCTTTACTTATAAAAATTTTGTCGGATGGTAATGAAAAGCCCCACGTATGACAAGGGAATTGCCCTGGGCTCAGCCTCCAGGCCTTGTAGTATAGGGGGTCTACGGATGTGGCAAGTTGTCACGGTGAAATTTATGCATAAATCGCAGGCAATAAAAAACGCCCAGCTCCGTGAGGAGTTGGGCGTTTTTGTGGAACGTAAAGCGAATTAACGCTTCGAGTACTGCGGACGCTTACGCGCTTTACGCAGACCGACTTTCTTACGTTCAACTTCACGAGCATCGCGAGTTACGAAGCCAGCTTTGCGCAGAGCGCCACGCAGGGTTTCGTCGTACTGCATCAGAGCGCGAGTGATACCGTGGCGGATTGCGCCAGCTTGACCACTTACACCGCCACCGATAACGGTGACGTAGATGTCGAACTTTTCAACTGTCTCGGTCAGTTCCAGCGGCTGACGAACTACCATGCGGGCAGTTTCGCGACCGAAGAAATTTTCCAGAGTGCGGTTGTTGATCGAGATGTTACCAGTACCCGGACGCAGGAAAACGCGAGCGGTAGCGGTTTTGCGACGGCCAGTGCCGTAATTTTGAGTCGCCGACATAATGAACTATTCCGTTAAAACTTCAGTTCTTGGGGCTGCTGAGCAGCATGAGGGTGTACAGCGCCCGCATAGACTTTCAGCTTGCGAAACATATCGCGACCCAGTGGGCCCTTAGGCAGCATACCTTTGACCGCGATTTCGATCGGGGCTTCAGGCTTCTTGGAGATCAGGCCTTCGAAGTTCGAAGACTTGATACCGCCTGGGAAACCGGAGTGACGGTAGTACATTTTGTCTTGCGCTTTGTTGCCGGTAACACGTACCTGCTCGGCGTTGATGATGACAATGTAGTCACCGGTGTCAACGTGAGGGGTGTACTCAGGCTTGTGCTTGCCACGCAGACGGCTGGCGACTTCAGTGGCCAGACGACCCAGGGTCTGACCAGCGGCGTCGACGACAAACCAGTCGCGCTGAACTGTTTCCGGTTTTGCAGTAAAAGTTGTCATTCTTTAATAGCCTCAGGGGCCGCCCTGTAAATTAGACGGCGGATCTTACTGAATAGTGCGTACTTTGACAAGTCAAAGGCAGCCGGATACAGACGCTATCGGGGGCTCGGGTCGGCGCGTCCGTTCAACGGCAAGATTCTTCGGCAGGCGGCGCATCACTTCCACTGCAGAAAGAGGTGGGCAATTATGCAGATTGCGAAAAAAAATTCAACCTGCTTTTATGATTGTTTTCCCCGAAGGAGTACCCGATGGATTATCGACAGCTGGGCCGCACCGATCTGAACGTAAGCGCGATCGCCTTGGGCACCATGACCTGGGGTGAGCAGAACAGCGAGGCAGAGGCCTTCGCGCAGATCGAACGGGCCAAGGCCGCAGGGATCAACTTCCTCGACACCGCCGAAATGTACCCGGTGCCGCCCAAGGCCGACACCTATGCCACCACCGAGCGCTACATCGGTAATTACTTCAAGAGCCGTGGCGACCGCGCCGACTGGATCCTCGCCAGCAAGATCGCCGGCCCCGGCAACACCATTGATTACATCCGCGACGGCCACCTGCGCCACAACCGCAAGCACATCGTCGAAGCTCTGGATGCCAGCCTCAAGCGCCTGCAAACCGACTGGATCGACCTCTACCAGCTGCACTGGCCAGAGCGCAGCACCAACTTCTTTGGCCAACTGAGCTACAAGCACAAGGACGAAGACAACCTGACCCCGCTGGAAGAAACCCTCGAAGCGCTGGACGAACAGGTCAAGGCCGGCAAAATCCGCCACATCGGCCTGTCCAACGAAACCCCGTGGGGCACCATGAAATTCCTGGCCCTGGCCGAAGCCCGAGGCTGGACCCGCGCCGTATCGATCCAGAACCCCTACAACCTGCTCAACCGCAGCTTTGAGGTGGGTTTGGCGGAAGTGGCGATTCGCGAGCAATGCGGTTTGCTGGCCTATTCACCGCTGGCCTTCGGCATGCTCAGCGGCAAATACGAAAACGGCGCACGCCCGGCCAAGGCACGCCTGACCGAGTACAGCCGTTTCAGCCGCTACTTCAACCCGCAGTCGGAAGCCGCGTGCAGCCGTTATGTGGCCCTGGCGCGCGAGCATGGCCTGGACCCGGCGCAGATGGCGCTGGCGTTTGTGACACAGCAGCCGTTTGTGACCAGCAACATCATCGGCGCCACGAGCCTGGAGCAGTTGGACAGCAACATTGCCAGTGCTGACCTGAAGCTGTCCAAGGAAGTGCTGGACGGGATTGAGGCGATTCAGAAGGATCATCCGAACCCAGCGCCTTGATTGACCCGCAATGATCGTTCCCACGCTCTGCGTGGGAATGCCGCCCTGGGCGCTCCGCGTCCGCGCTTGAAGGTATGACGCAGAGCGTCACTGGATGCATTCCCACGCAGAGCGTGGGAACGATCAGATGGGCGTCAAAGCGCCCGCGCAATTATCTCCTTCATGATCTCATTGGTCCCCGCGTAAATGCGCTGCACCCGCGCATCTGCCCAAGCCCGTGCAATCGGGTATTCCCACATAAACCCGTAGCCGCCGTGCAACTGCACGCACTCGTCGAGCACTTTGCATTGCAGGTCAGTGGCCCAGTACTTGGCCATCGCGGCGGTGGGCACGTCAAGCTTGCCTTCCAGGTGCAGCGCCATGCATTTGTCGACAAACACGCGACCGATCTGAATCTCGGTGGCCATTTCCGCCAGCTTGAAGCGGGTGTTCTGAAAATCCGCAATCGCCTTGCCGAACGCCTTGCGCTCGCGGGTGTATTCCAGGGTCCACGCCAGCGCGGCTTCGGCGGATGACAGTGCGCCAATCGCCACGGTCAGGCGCTCCTGAGGCAACTCCTGCATCAAGTAGGCGAAGCCCATGCCTGCCTGGCCCAGCAGGTTTTCCTTGGGCACGCGTACATCCTGAAAGAACAGCTCCGAGGTGTCCTGGGCCTTCATGCCCACCTTCTCCAGGCGTTTGCCCTTGTCGAAGCCCGGTGTATCGGCTTCCACCAGAAACAGGCTGGTGCCCTTGGCGCCGGCCTTGGGATCGGTCTTGGCTACCACGATCACCAACTCGGCGAGGTAGCCATTGGTGATAAACGTTTTAGAGCCGTTGATCACATACTCGTCGCCGTCCAACACGGCAGTGGTCTTCACACCTTGCAGGTCAGAACCGGCACCCGGCTCGGTCATGGCGATGGCCGTGACCATCTCGCCAGAGATCAATTTGGGCAGGTACTTGTGCTTCAGCGCCTCACTGCCGTAATGCAGGATGTAAGGCGCGACGATGTCCGAATGCAGGGAAAAACCGATGCCGGTAAGGCCCAGGCGGCTGATCTCTTCGATCACTACCGCGCTGTACAGAAAGTCTGCGCCCAGCCCGCCGTATTCTTCCGGCAGGTGGGAGCACAGCATCCCCGACTCCCCCGCCTTGCTCCACAGGTTACGGTCGATATAACCCTGTTTTTCCCATTGCCCATGGAACGGCGCGGCATGTTTTTCAAGGAAGGTGCGCACGCTCTCGCGGAAGAGTTCGTGCTCCGAGCTGAACAAGGTTCTGGGGATCATGGGTCACCTGTGTGGATTGTCGGACAAAGACCAGACCACAGAGCCTATGCCGCGAAGGCGTCACAGGACACTGGACACATGCGACAAAAAATAAGACGATCCAGCCGTCTGGTGACCACTTTCCCCTATAAGAATAAATGAAATTATGTCTAACCAAATCTCCACGCCCTTGCGGCGCGTCAGCATTTTGGCCATTGATCGGGTATTCGCTTCCACCCTCATGCAAGCCAAGGATTTCTTCCATCTCGCCAGCCTGCGTTACGGCAAGCAGCAAGGCCTGGGCCTGACCCCGGCATTTGAAACACGCCTGGTCAGCCCCGATGGGCAGTCGGTACGCAGCTTCAGCGATGTGATCATGCCGGTGGACGGCGGCCTGGAAAACGCCGACATCATTGTGTTGCCGGCCTTCTGGGATGACTTCGAGGCGCTGTGCACCCGCTACCCGCAAGTGCTGCCGTGGCTGCGCGAGCAACATGCGCGTGGCGCAGTGCTCTGCGGTGAAGCCACCGGGGTGTTCTGGCTGGCCGAAGCCGGGCTGCTCGATGGCAAGGAGGCGACCACCTACTGGCGTTTCTTCAACGCCTTCAGCGAGCGTTTCCCCAAGGTGCAGCTCAACCAGGACAAGCACCTCACCGACGCCGACAACCTCTACTGCGCTGGCGGCACTACCTCAGCGTGCGACCTTTACATCTACCTGATCGAGCGTTTCTGCGGCGCCAACATCGCCCAGGCCGTGTCCCGTGACATCCTTTACGAAGTTCAGCGCAACTACGCGCCGGGGCGCATCGGTTTTGGTGGGCAAAAGCTGCACCAGGACGTGATCATCCTGCAGATCCAGCACTGGCTCGAAGAGCACTTTGCCGACAAGTTCCGCTTCGAAGACGTCGCACGGGAACACGGCATGAGCATCCGCAACTTCATGCGCCGCTTCCAGACAGCCACCGGCGACAAGCCGCTGCATTACCTGCAAAGGCTGCGCATCGAGACGGCCAAAGGCCTGCTCTCGGGCAGCCGCAAGAGCATCAAGACCATCAGCTATGAGGTGGGTTACGACGATGCGAGCTTCTTTGCGCGGCTGTTCCGGCAGCACACCGAGCTGTCGCCGAACCAGTATCGGCAACAGTTCCAGCAAGCCGCGTAAGCCAGACTCAACACGGTAAAAAATGTGGGAGCGGGCTTGCTCGCGAATGCGGTGGATCAGTTAAAGATGCATTGACTGACACACTG